>NZ_SJUS01000018.1:0-64434 GCF_004337085.1 Exiguobacterium sp. SH5S13
TGGCATCATCGGGATCGCCTCCAGGATGTGTAGTTATAGCCAGTTTAGTCCGAAACGGCAAGGACGTACAGCGTCGCCCCGAGGGCACGCCGACTCCCGGGGGAACAGCGGGCAAGGCGAGACCCAGCAGCGACATCGTCGCGATGCGGCTCGCTGACCGCCCCCAGGAAAGCGGCGTGCCGGACAGGGCGGCTCGAAGGGCAATGAAAGCAGATGAGCGTCATCCCATCCGGGACGACGCTCATCTGCTTAAAATCATTTGAAGTTTTTCAGTGCCCTCCCCAACCGGGAAGAAGTTTTTTTAGTGCCACTTGTAATCTTTGTCGACGAACAGGCGAGTGTTTGCTTCCGTCTGACCAGTGTTCAACCAGTCGTGGTAGTCACATGAACAAACGTCGTCTAAATGAAGCGAGTAGCCATTGTTGATCGTTTGGACCGTGATGTTCAAGTCGAAATCAGCGAGTGTCTTCTTTAAGCGATAGATGAGGTTATAGACGTTATGGAGTGCCCGTTGCGGATCATCGATATCGGGATAGAGCATCTCGGCGATGAGCCATTTATTGACGACCTTGTCGCGATGGTAAATCAAGTAGGCGAACAGTTCTTCGGTCTTTTGGGTCGGCCATTTGACGAGGTCGCCTTCGTGCGTCTTGACGGAGAAATTGTTGAAACATTGGATCGTACACGTCCGATGATGCTTGGGCTGAAGCGTCTCTGTATACCGTTTCGAGACGCGCGGGACGAGGTCGTGAATCATTTCTTCGGTGATCGGTTTGAGGAGATAGTGGGTCGCCTGTAACCCGAACGCCTCGACCGCGTATTGGCTATGTGCCGTCGTGAAAACGACTTGTGTCGTCTCAGGCAGGCGCTTGGCGAGGTCGATTCCGTTCATCTTTGGCATTTCGACGTCGAGAAAGACGAGATCGACTTCTTGCGTCGTTAAAAATTCGAGTGCTTGGACGGGGTCGTGGAACGAGCCTAGCCATTTCAAATTCGGTTCTGCTTGGATGAATCGTTCCATCATCCTCAAAATATGGGGCTCGTCTTCAATCAGGATCGTCCTCATGTGTTACTGTCATCCTCTCTCGTTTCGGAAGCCGAATGTGCACGTTCGTGCCGACCCCGTGTTCAGAATTCAATTTAAACGTGGCGTCAGGAAGATAACCGATTCGGCTCTTGACGTTCGGGATACCGATACCGCTCACTTCGTGAAGCACCGTCTTCGGGTTAAAGCCGACTCCGTTATCCGCGATACGGATATCGATCATATCGCCGGCGTCTTGGACGGATAGCATGAGACGTTTGACGCCGTCTTGTTTCATCAACCCATGCTGAACCGCGTTCTCAACGAGCGGTTGGATCAAGAGTGGGGGAATGAGGGCGTCGAGAACGGTCTCGTCAATATCTTTGATGATGGTGAAGGCGCCGTCGAACCGCGTCTGCTCGATCATCAAATAAGAATCGATTACCGCGAGTTCTTGCCGGAGTGAAATATCTGTCTCTGTGCGTCCGTTCTCGAAAATGAAGCGGACGTACGTGCTCAAGTGACCAAGGAGGCGTGCGGCTTCATTCGGTGCCGTGTAGCAGAGTGCGATCACGTTCCCGAACGTGTTATACAAAAAGTGCGGTTTGATTTGAGAGTTGAAGAATGAGATCTCGCTTTGTGTGGCGAACGTCTGCACTTCCCGCTTCTGTTTTTTGTCGGTCGATAAATGAACCGGTAGCAACATGAACATGAGTAAAAAGTAGATGAGCGACAGGACGTTCGAATACAACACTTGGTTCGGATGCGTGATGAACACGTTGATGAGTTGGCCGATATAGCCGATGACCAACGCGAGCGTAAAAATTAGAAATTCAAACGGATACCCATCGTCTTTTCGTTCGAACAGCCAATGGATATTGAGTCCTGTCCAAAACAAGGCGATTACGAGTACATAAACCCAGGCAACATAATCAAACGTCGCGTGTACACTGTACGGAATGATGAGTGCGATCAAGCTGAACGCGTAAAGTGGGTAAGATGCGATGGAGAGGAAACGGCTGAACGGGACTTGCTCGAGCCGGAGTGCGAATCCGATCAGCATGGTCAAGCTAAGGAGTCCTGTGATCAAGCTGAACTTATGGGCAACGACGTAGGTCATGGCCGGGATGAATTCGAATATGATCATTTGATCACGTGTCAACAACGACAAGCCGATCAAGAAGAAGAAGGCGGCACCGTATAGATAGAGCGATTCTTTCCGGTGGAACATAAAGACGATCGCATAGAATGAAAAAATTAAAAACGAAATCAAAATAATGATAAAATCGTAGCTGAAAAATTTATTTTGGAGGGTTATGATACTGCTCGTCGGACCGATGAGCAGACTGTCTTGGATACCGGTTGTGCGTTCATCCGACCTGGTCACTTGCATCGTCAAGCGAAAATCGGGCGTGTGCGTATCGAGTAAGACGAGATAGGCATGCCGTGAATCGGGTGTCGACGAATAGACGGGAGATACCGCTTCACCATCGATTGCGAGACGGATGTGCGGGTGGTTTCTCGGGACGCGTAACGCGTACTGGCCAGGCGGGAGAGAGACGTCCGCTTCGTACGTTGCCACTTGATGTGGGGTTATGTGCGGGACGTTGCGATACGTCTGACGGTCGACTTGGTCGAGCAGGCTCGATTGAAAACGCCAAGTCCCGTCAAGACGTACGATCGTGTCGGTCACTTCGGAAGCGCTCAAGTCGGCAGTTCCTTGGGTGACGGTAGCTGTACTGTCAATCGACTGCCCGCGTGTGAACGTGAGCCCACCTGTCAATGCCAGGAGGAGAATCAACAGCGTCAGCCCGATGTATTTAGGGGTCATTAGCATATTCCCTTCGCTATTTGTGAGTTTCTTGTGAGAAGTCATCTCTATACTGTTACTAAGTCAGGAAAAAAGCTACATTTTTTAGAAAAATAATGACTAACACTTAATTATAGTACACGTATCTGCTTTGTTTGAATAGCGAACATAATTAAATGAAATATAACTGATACGGAAAGAAGGCCATGTATGAAACACTGGATCGAACAACGGATTAGCCGGCAAGTCCTAACGGTGTTCTACGCTCTCATCGTTTTAATTTCCGTTCCCTCGCTCGGGACTTATTTTTATACGCAACAGGCGATCGATGAGACGATGGTTGAACTCGAGCGAATCAGTGAACAACGCGCGCGCGCGACCGACTTGTTCGAGACGTGGCAATCGATGCAGTATGAGATGCGCGGGCATGTCCTGCTCGGTGAGGCGTCACTGCTAGATGAAGTACGAACGGCACAAGGCCGGATCGACGAACAGACGACGTGGTTCGAACAAAGCGCCGCGAGCGCAGAAGAAGTGACGTTCGCGACTGAAGCCCGTCTCCTCTTTACAGTCTATACGTCCCGGGTCATGCCCGGGCTCGAGCGTTACGTGATTGCCAAGGCGAACGGAGAAGTCGATGAGCCGTTCCTGCAGATGGCGACCGTCGGACAGCTTCTGACGCAAATCGCGAGCTCGAACCAGACACGATTCAACTTCAAGTCAACTAGCGCGGCCGATATGAGCGCGAGCATCGTCGACATGGAATCGATATTCACCGATTATCGGTCCGAACTTGACTTCCGAGAGATCGGACTGCGTGCATCTCTATCTGAACAGCTCGCCAAAGCCCAATGGAGTTGTCTCATCATCTTGCTCGGCGCCCTGTTTACGCTCTTTATCAGTCTGCAACCGTATATCGTCCGGTTGACGAACCAGCTCCAGGCACTCATCACGAACAGCGAACGGTTGGCAGTCGACCCGCACGCATTGCTCGTCCCGGTCGATCCGCTTCAAAATGAGGTGGGGCAGCTTTCGAGATCGTTCAACGCGATGTCGAGTTCGCTCATCAAGCAGCATGATGAATTGGAGCGGGAACGAGAGAAGACGGCACGAATTGTTCATACGATGCGAGACGCGATCGTATTTGTTAAGACGGACACAGGGCAAAGGTATGCCAATGCGGCGTTGTTTGATCTGTACGAACAACCAATCCCATTTAATGATCGCCAAAGTCTCTATCCGATTGAAGCGTTTTACCGACTGTTCATGGATCAAATCGACGATCAGGAAGGTCTCAACCGGTTCACAAATCGAGCGAAGCATGAAGGAATATTTGATGAGACGTTTACGTACTCGATGCAAGGGGGAAGACGTATCATACGGATGTATGCCGAACCGATCGAACTGCAGGACGAACGTGTTGGTGTTATCTTTGTGTTGCGCGACGTCACGAAAGAGATTGAGGTCGATCGGTTGAAAACTGAATTGGTCGCAACCGTATCTCACGAACTGCGGACGCCTTTGACATCCATCCTCGGCTTCACGGAGCTCCTCGAGCACCGTCACGTCGATGAACTGAAACGAAAGCGTTACCTAGGGATGATCAACAGCGAGACGAGACGGCTTGAACGGCTCGTCAGTGATCTGCTCGACGTTCAAAAGATGGAAGCGGGAAAAGTCGAGCAAGACTTTAAAGTCGAGAGTCTGTTCGAGCTCCTCTCGGACGTCCTTGAGGTTCATGCGGGGTCGACCGAGCTGCATGCGTTCCATTTCGAGTGTGACGAGGAGATTCGCGTCTCAGGGGACCTGGCCCAACTGCGCCAAGTGTTCTCGAACATCTTGAACAACGCCATCAAATATTCACCTGACGGCGGGAATATCGCCGTCAACGTATCGCGTGAAGAGGACGTCTTCCGCGTCGCCATCGAAGACGAGGGTATCGGGGTGACAGCAGAAGATGCCAAACGGTTATTTGAAAAGTTTTACCGTGTACAGAATGAACAGAGCCGTAATATTGGAGGCACCGGCCTTGGGCTCGCCATCTGTAAAGAGATCATCGAATCACACGGCGGGACGATTTCAGTCCGCTCTAAATCAGAACATGGGACGACGATCATCGTCGAACTGCCGATTGTTGAATGATTGCATAGACAAAGCCCACTTCAGTCAAACTGAAGTGGGCTTTGTCTCGTATTGACGACTAAGGAGTTTTTTATGCATTTTTTCGAAAAAGGGTGAATGATTCCTTCCTTTGGTACGATATAAAGAGTAGAAACTTTAAGGATGAAGGGAAGACGAATATGTTACGTGGACTTTATACGGCGGCGGGTGCGATGAACGCGCTTCAGCGGCAACAAGAGATATTGAGCAACAACCTTGGAAACGTTCGGACTCCGGGCTTCAAGGCATCAAATGGTGTCGTCCGGTCGTTCCCTGAACTATTGCTCGCCGAGGTGAGCCATCCTGGTAACGACCGTTCGCGTGTCCAAGGCGAGGTCGGCACGCTCTCGACCGGCGTGTATTTACAGGAAACGATGCCACGCTTCTCTGCTGGCAGCGTCACGGCGACGGATAGCCCGACCGACGTATATTTGAAAGTTCCGGCTGACTTTACAGGCGCCGCCATGTTCGCGGTCGAACAGAACGGGGAGGCGCTCTATACGACGAACGGCCGCTTCTCGGTCGACGATGAGCGGTTCCTCCGCTCGGCGGATGGTGGGTACATCTTGTCGGATACGGGTGAACGCATCCAGTTGCCGTCTAGTGACTTCGAATTGTCAGGCGACGGTCAAATCACGTCGCTCGGTCAGGACGTAGCGACGCTCGGGGCGGTTCAAATCGATGATTTGGCCACGCTCGAACAAGTCGGGAACGACTATCGCGTCAACGGGGGAGCAAATCCCGCTGTGAACGTCCAGTTCCAACAAGGCTATATCGAAGAAGCAAACGTTGACCTCGACCGGACGATGGCTGACCTCATGGTGACGTACCGTCAGTTCGAGGCAAACCAAAAAGTCGTCCAGGCGTATGACAAGAGTGCCGAGCGGGCCATCGAAATCGCTCGGATTCGATAAGGAGGAAACCCATGCAGTCCATTTATAACTCGGTCTCGTCACTAGCCCAGCTTCAACGCCAGCTCGATGTGACCGGCCACAACATCGCGAACGTCGACACGGTCGGCTTTAAACGCCAGCAAGGTCACTTCGCCTCGCTCCTTTCGCAAGCGTATGACAATCAACCTCGGGCCGAACTTGAAGTCGGCCGCGATACACCGAACGGGATCCGCATCGGTGTCGGCGGTCACGTCGGGGACATCTCCCAACAGTTCAACATCGGCCAAATCAAGAAGACGGACCGAGGTCTTGACGTCTTCTTGCAGGCGAGCCGCCAGTTTTTCGTCGTCGAGACGGAAGACGGGATCGGTGTGACCCGGAGCGGCAACATGCAGCTCTCGGTCGGCAATGACGGGACGACACTTTCTGACGTGAACGGCAACGCACTTCTCGGTGCAGATGGCAACCGTATCGTCACGCCGAACGAAGCGACGAATCATCGCGTCCGCCAAGACGGTGTCGTCGTCGCCAGCGTGAACGGTGTCGAAGAAGAGTTCGGACGCCTCGACATCGTCGAGGTGCGCAACACGTCGGAACTTCGTCCGCTTGGGAACAACATCTATTCGGCTGACCTCGATATCGAAGTCGACCGTCCAGTCGGGAATCTCTTATTAGAAGGGACGCTCGAATCATCGAACGTCGACTTGATGAAAGAGATGACCGATATGACGATTACCCAGCGTGCCTACCAGATGAACTCCCGGGCGCTGTCGATGAGCGACCAGATGATGGGGCTCGTGACGTCACTTCGCCCATAACATTGACCGCTTCTCTTCGGAGGAGCGGTTTTTATTTTATAATGAGGTGAAGGAGGGAACGGTATGAGAATTGTTGTGGCGATGGATTCATTCAAAGGCTCGCTGACGAGTCAGGAAGCAAATCGGGCGGTACGACGGGCGCTTGCGGGACATGACGTCGTAGAGATTCCTGTGTCGGACGGGGGCGAAGGGTTTCTCGACGCCTGGCTGGCGACACATCCGGAAGCGAATGCGGTCGAACAGGAAGTGACCGCGCTCGACGGACAAGTCCGTCAGGCGCGCTACGGATGGCATGAAGCAACACGAGAAGCGGTCGTCGAAGTGGCGGAAGCGTCCGGACTGACGCTCGTTGACCAGCTTGATCCGTGGCGGTACAGTTCTTACGGTACGGGGATGCAACTCAGACAAGCGATCGAACGCGGAGCGAGACGCATCACGATCGGTCTCGGCGGCAGTGCGACCGTCGATGGTGGCAAGGGCGTGCTCGAAGCGCTAGGCGTCCGTTTCCTCGATGAGTCCGGACGAGTGCTCGGACCGTTCCCGCACGGACTCGAGCGCGTGAAGCGCGTCGACTGGTCCGGTCTGATGCCGGAGACGAAGCACGTCACGTGGCGAATCGCCTCGGACGTGACGAACCCGCTCCTCGGACATGCGGGCGCGGCGGCCGTGTTCGGTCCACAAAAAGGGTTAGCGGACGTGGACGTCGCACGTTATGATGAACAGCTTGCCGCATACGCCCGTTGCTTCGAGCACGATTTGACGATGCGGTCTGGGGCGGGAGCTGCTGGTGGCATCGGTTTTGCGATGTACCAACTCGGGGCGACGTATGTGAATGGCATCGAGGAAGTGATGCGTTGGTCATCGTTTGACGAGCAGCTGCATGGGGCCGATTGGCTGATCACGGGAGAAGGTCGCTTCGATGAACAATCGCTTCATGGGAAAGCGCCGTATGGTTTGGCTCGTTTTGCGCACGAACATGGTGTCCCGACACTCGTCTTCACCGGCCAGACCGACATGACGGCACTCCCGGAAGTCGGGATTGAAGCCATTTTCCCGCTCATTTCCCGGGTCATGCCGCTTGAGACGGCGATGATGGAAGCGGCAACGCTCTTGACGAATGCGGTTAGCCGGGCGTTTCGACTAATTGAAAAAACGTCTAAACCGTGACGGTTTAGACGAATGACTCATAGCGGACGGTTTTTAAGCAGATCGCGAATCTCGGAGAGCAACTGTTCTTCGCGCGACAACTCTGGCTCTGGCGTCTCTTCGACCGCTTTCTCGCGCTTCAGGCGATTGATCACTTTGACCATCATGAACAAGGCGAAAGCGATGAGGAAGAACTTGACGATCTCTTGCAGAAAGTTGCCGTATGTGACGCTGACGCCGAGCACGGTGACTGCGAGCGTCGAGAAATCGATGCCGCCGATCAAGATGCCGAGGAACGGCATGAAGATATCGTTGACGAGCGACGTAACGATCGCCGTGAAGGCGGCCCCGAGGATGAAGGCGACAGCGAGGTCGATCACATTACCTTTGATCGCAAAGTCTTTGAACTCTTTCCACATGAAATGAATCCTCCTTTTACAATGAATACCCTCACGTTAGCATATTCTTTGAGGCAAGCCGTATCTTTTTTCGCACAGATGCTCGACTGCCAGAGGACGGGGCGCTTGTTCGACATTTCTAGATACGTTACACTTATAAAGAACTTATGAAACAATTTTAATACCTGGTACTAATATGTTATAATCAGATCAGCTGAAAGGATGAATGGACGTGACGAACGAAGAACAGAAGGGCTCGGAAGAAAAAGAGCCTAAAGAGCGGACGGAGCGAAAGCGCTTGTCGAACAACCGCCGTTTCCCGATCTTGTTACGCATCATCGTTGTCTTGATCTTGGCCGCCGCGATGCTCGCGATCGGTGCCATTATCGGGTACAGCGTGATTGGCGGAGGCGAGTGGAGAGACGTGTTCAACATCGACACGTGGCGCCATATCACCGATTTCTGGCTAACATCATAAGGGTGGTGGAACCATGTACACGATTGAACAGATTAAAGAAGTGATCCCGCATCGGTACCCGTTCTTGCTCATCGACCGGATTCTCGAGGTCGAAGAAGGCGAACGGGCCGTCGGTTTAAAAAATGTGACGGCGAACGAAGAATTCTTCAACGGACATTTCCCAGACTATAACGTCATGCCGGGCGTTTTGATCATCGAAGCACTCGCCCAAGTCGGTGCTTTCGCGATGCTCAAACAAGAGTCGAACCGAGGTAAGCTCGCGTTCTTCGCCGGCATCGACAACTGTCGCTTCAAACGTCAAGTCGTCCCGGGCGACCAGTTGCGCCTCGAGGTCGAGATCTTGAAGGTGCGTGGTCCGATCGGTAAAGGACGTGCCGTAGCGACGGTCGACGGAGAAGTGGCGTGTGTTGCAGAACTGACTTTCGCCCTGAAGTGAGGGGAAACGAGATGCGTGTATTAGTGATTGCCTTGATGCTTGGATTAGCGACGATCGTCGGATGCCAACAGATGCAGACAGAAGAAGCGACAGAAGAGAACGTCGTCTTCGAACAGACGGCGGGCGATGCGATGATCGACAAGCGGGCCGGACAGTCTGAGTCGATCGCCGTGTCGCTCGAGCGGACGAACAGCTCGACGATGCTGTTCACGATCCGGGTGCTCGAAGACCGTCGGCTCGACCCGACGACGGTGATCAGCTACGAAGTCGATGGCACGCGCGTACCGATCCCATTCGGTGAACTCGTCGCCGAGCGGGAAGGTGACGTGCGGACGTACGTCTATCAAGCCGACATGAACCCAGAATTGTTCGTGCCGACGACACTCCCATTGTTCCACATCGGAGAAGAAGGTGAGGCGGAAGTCTCGATGCCGCTCGAAGCCGTTAATTCGACAAATGAATAAAAAAACGGATGATTTTGTCGAAAATCATCCGTTTTTTGTTTACTCTTTTTTAGTTTCCTCCGATATAACCAATAAGGAACTAGGAGGGGGATTTATGAAACAAAATAAACCACAGTCACTACAGAATCGGATTCTCGCGGCGATGCTCGCCTTTGTGACGCTACTCATCGTCATATTCGGGGTCACTCAATACGTGAGTACGAAACATACGGTGCTCAGTTCGATGCAGGCCGTCTTGCTAGAAGACGCTGCTCGGATCAGTAAGGAGATAGATGCGGACGCGTATGCGGCGTTTTTACAAAATCCGGAGAAGAATGAACAATTCGAGCAGTTTCGGGAACAACTCGATACGTATCGCACGCAAATCGGGGCGATGTACGTCTACACGCTCGCATTGGAGGGTGAGGAGCTACAAATCATTGTAGATGGAATGAGTGGGACAGACGCGTCCGAGATTGGGGAACCGGTGTCTGCAACTTCGCTCGAAGACGCACAGCCGGCGTTTGAAGGCGGAACCGGCACGACGCCGATTGTCGAAGACCCGGAGTTTGGGACCTATATGACGGTGCTCGTCCCAATCAAGCAAGGGGATGAAGTCATCGGTGTCATCGGCATCGACAAAAGCGCGGCCGATGTTGCGGCGGTCACGACTGACGTATTACGTGAAAGTCTACCCCCGGTACTCATCGGACTCGTCATCTTGCTCGGTCTCGCCTCGGTCATCATTTGGCGCTACCTCGGATGGAAATTGCGGCCGCTCCGGGACCTCGAACGCGTAGCGACGCATATCGCCGGTGGCGACTTGGCGACGGCGTCAGTTGAGATAAACAAGATTCAACTGCGCGCGAATGATGAGATCAAGCGTCTGACTGCGTCGATGGACCAAATGACGAAGATGTTGAAAGGGTTGATCTCAAACCTACAGACGTCAGCACAGACGGTCCGGGACGAGAGCGGCAACGTCGCGAGCATCTCGGAAGAAGTGAACGACGCGTCGCGACAGATTGCGTTCACAATGGAAGAAATCGCCGGCGGGGTCGAGAATCAGAGCGTGCTCACGATGAAGCTGTACGGACACATGAACGAGTTCTCGGGACTCGTCGAACAGACGGCGACGGACGGGCACGGCGTGAGCACTCAAGCGGAAGTCGTCAGTCGGGCGACAGCAGAAGGGCTGCAGCTCATGGAAGACGCGGTCGGGAAGATGACGAACATCCATGCGCAAGTGAATGAGTCGCAAGGCCAAGTGAAAGACTTTGAGCAACAGGCGGACGAAGTGACCGCGCTCGTCACGATCATCCGACAGATCTCGCAACAGACGAATTTGCTCGCCTTGAACGCGGCCATCGAGGCGGCCCGTGCCGGGGAACACGGGAAAGGGTTCGCCGTCGTCGCCTCCGAGATTCGGGGTCTGTCGAACAGCGTCGCCCAGTCGGTCAGTGAGATCTCAGAGATCGTCGGCAGCGTCAAACGAAACTCGATTGCGCTCGGCGAGACGTTCACCGACAGTATGCACGCCGCCGAAGACGGCAGACGGACGCTCGAAGCGACGAAGCAGGCGTTCAACGAGATCGAGGCGAGTGTCCGTGAGATGCAACGGTTGACCGGGTCGATGCAAGGACAGCTCGGTCGCGTCAAGACGAACCAAGAAGACATCAAGCGCGGTCTTTCAGATATTGCGTCGATCTCCGAAGAGAGCACGGCCGGTAACGAGGAAGTGGCCGCCTCGACTGAACAGATGTCGGCGACGAGCGAGACGATGAACCGTCTCGTCAAAGACTTGTCGCTCACTGCGGAAGACATGCAACAGATGAGCCGCCAGTTTAAGCTATGAACAGCTTCAAGTCAGACATCCCTCCCGCGCGTCCGCTATAATGGGCGCAAGGGAGGTTTTTTCATGCAACGTGTCTCAAGCGAACTTACACAATTCCGCGGCAGTCATTATGACTTTGGCCGCTTTCAAGGTGAATATATCAAGCGCAGCAAGCTGCTCGAGAACCGGACCGATCAGTGGAAGCTGCGCGTCCCCCGGTTTGAGATCGACGAGCGCGAGGCGAAACAAGCGTTCGCCCGGTTCGCCCCGAGGATTTGGGAAGAACTACTCGGCCTGCAGGACGAGCTCGAACTGACGCTCGGCGATACGCTCCTTCACTTCGGTCATTTCCGGGTCAATAACCCGATCAGCGGCTGCTCGATTTTGACAGGGGACAACTTCCTCGTCCGCAACTACGACTATCATCCGATGACGTATGACGGGCGCTACAACGTGTTCCAACCGGACGAGGGCTACGCCGTCATCGGACCCGTCTCGCGCGTCACCGGGCGGATGGACGGAATGAACGAGCGCGGACTCGCCATGGGCTATAACTTCATCAACCGCCGCCGCCCCGGCGACGGCTTCGTCTGCCAGATGATCGGACGGATGATTCTCGAGACGTGCGCGACGGTCGAAGAAGCGGTCGATCTGTTGAAAGACATCCCGCACCGCGGCTCGTTCACGTATGTCGTCCATGACAAGTCGTCAAATACACGTGTCATCGAAGCGACCCCGCGCGACATCCGTGTCCGCGAATCGAACATTTGCACGAACCACTTCGAGCTGTTGCAGCACGAGAACCGTTACCATCTCGACGACTCGACGCGGCGGATGATGGAGATCAAGATGTATCAACATATCGTCCAAGACGCCGAGAGCGCGTTCCGGCTCATGAACGACTCGGATAAAGGTGTGTTTTCGGAGCTGTATAAAAGTTGGGCCGGGACGATCCATACGGCCGCCTATTTCCCGGAGACGCTCGAGACGTGGTTCGCCCTCGGCGGCGACCGCGACCCGGTCATCTTTGATTTTCAGACGTGGCTCGACGGGGAGGATTTCGACTTGCACGCCCTCGACGGTGAGATCGCGACCGATATCGAGTTCGCCAACACGGTCCAACTTTGGCGCTGACTTCGGTCAGTGCTTTTTTTATGGAAACGGGGAATAGGAATACGAGGAGGGATTTATATGAAACGAATCGGTTTATTGGCCATCATGCTCGGGATGGTTGTCGTCCTCGGCGGCTGCGTGCCGGGTGACGGCTCCTATACGACGGACCCGGCCGGCTTCTTTTGGGGTGTCTGGCACGGCTGGATCGCACCGGTGTCACTGATTTTAGGGTTGTTCAATGATACGTATCGCGTCTATGAAGTGAACAACACCGGTTGGTTTTATGATTTAGGATTCTATATCGCGATCATTAGCGGTTTCGGTGGGGTCGCTGTGACACGGAGGAGTAGAGGCTGACGTTAGAGTGGTTTTCGCCCCGTCACAGCGACCGTACGATAATCGCGGGAATCAGGTCCGCGCTGATCTTAGAGGTCTGTATTGACTGTCAATCCATGTCTGGAGACGTTTTGAGAACATTGAACCATTCCTTTCTAAACGAACGTTATGTAGATTGAGTGTAGCACAATCAAAAAATCAGAGAGGGGATGAATCCGTGCGCTCATTTTGGATTTTCGGCAATCAGTTATCACACGACCTCGAGATGCTCGACCACGTCCAAGCCGATGACGTCATCGTCATGATCGAGGCGACGTCACGGGCGATGTGGCGGAAGTATCATAAACAAAAACTCGTCCTCATCTTCTCGGCGATGCGACATTTCGCCGAGGAGTTACGCGAGCGCGGCTTCACCGTCGACTACCACGAGGCCGACTCGTTCCAAGACGCGTGGGACGATCACTTCAGCCGCTTCAATCCCGATGCGATTCACTACACGGCCGTCACCGATGAGCCGATGGAGCGGAAGCTGAAGCAGTTCGGAGACCAGCACGAGCTCATCGAACATACGGACGTGCCGCTCTTCTATTTAACGAAGCAAGAGGCCGTCGACACGCTCGGCAGCGAACCGTGGCGGATGGACCGGTTCTACCGTCATATGCGCAAGCGGTTTGACGTGTTGCTCGAAGACGGCAAGGCGAAAGGCGGCAAGTGGTCGTTCGACGCGGACAATCGCCAGCCGCCAAAGTCCGGGCTCACGTTCCCACCGGCCATCCACTTCCGACCTGACGCCATCACGACAGACGTCATCCGAAAAGTCGAGACGACGTTTTCCGACCACCCTGGACAAATCGAACCGTTCGCTTGGCCGGTGACGCGGGACGAGGCAAGGCGAGCACTCAAGCGTTTCGTCGACGAGCGGCTCGAGACGTTCGGTCCGTATCAGGACGCGATGTTGACCGAAAACCCGGAGATGTCACACAGTCTGTTGTCGGCGGCAATCAATGTCGGACTGCTGACCCCGCATGAGGTCGTCAAAGCGGCATGCGCGACCGACGCGCCCCTTGCTTCAGTCGAAGGGTTCGTCCGCCAAATCCTCGGTTGGCGGGAATACATGCGCGCCGTCTATGTCGCGTTGATGCCCGACTATCGAGACGTGAACACGTTCAACCACGAGCGCGACTTACCTGGCTTGTTTTGGGACGCGGAGACGGACCTGAACTGTATGCACGAGAGTCTGAAGCCGGTCGTCGAGCGGGCGCACAACCATCACATCCAGCGGCTGATGGTGCTCGGTAACTATGCGACGCTGTTCGAGATCTCACCACAACAGACGAGCGACTGGTTCAACGAGATGTATATCGATGCCTACGACTGGGTCGTGTTGCCGAACGTGCTCGGGATGGCACTCCATGCCGACGGGGGACGTCTTGCGACGAAGCCGTACATCGCCTCGGGCAAATACATCGACCGGATGAGCGACTACTGTAAAGGCTGCAAATATAACCCGAAACACACGACCGAGGCTGACGCCTGTCCGTTCAACGCCCTCTATTGGAACTTCATCGACAAGCACGAGGAGCGGTTCTCGAACAACCAGCGCATGAAGATGATGGTCCGCAACTGGCAAGGGCGTGACGACGACGTCAAAGCCGACATCTTGGCGAAGGCGCGACAAACATTGACCGATTCCCCGTGAATCGGTTTTTTTACGTCGTCTTTATAAAATTTTGCACGGGCTTCACGGATGCTTTACATTCATCCGTTACGATAGGACTTGTGAGACCCCTCAACCCAAAGTGAATAGCATTCGGTAGAACATTCGAGAGACCAGCAGAAGCCCACACGTCCGTGACGTCATGTTTCTGGTGGTCCTTTTTTAGAAAGGAATGATTCAGATGAATAGCAATACGCACGCAGTAGAACTTGAAACAAAACAAGGTGATCCTTGTTCGAGTCAACCTAACTCTCAAACGTGGGATGCTATCCCTTCCATCTCTCTTCCGATCGTGACATACAACGTGGTGTCCCGACCTATCACCGTCTACCATGGACAGTTTGATGCGTCTGCCGTTCGATTGGACGTGACACTTCAGACGAGCAGCAATCAGAGTTCAGTATGAAATCGCTCCAGCTACAACATGTTAGAAAAAAGTATGGGGACCGTGAAGTCATAAGCGAGCTTGATATGATGGTCGAGGCGGGCGAATGTTTTGCGATTGTCGGCCCGTCAGGCTGCGGAAAAAGTTTGCTCCTTCGCATGATTGCCGGCATGGAGTCGCCGACGAGCGGGACGATCCGCATTGACGGGGTCGCGACGAATCGGTTGAAACCGAAGGAACGAGAGGTGGCGTATTTGTCTCAGCAGGACACGCTCTATCGCTTCTTGACCGTTGAGCAAAACATGGAGTGGTCCTTGCGCGGAAGAGGCTTGACACGTTCAGCGCGACAAGACCGATGCCGTCAGATGGTCAATCTGTTTGAACTGTCCGACCTCATGAAACGAAAACCATACGAACTCTCAGGGGGGGAACGACAACGGATTGCTTTGGCTCAAGCGCTCAGCACGGAATCGCAGATCTACTTGCTCGATGAACCGTTCTCGAACCTTGATGTCAAACTTCGAACGGAACTTCGCGCGAAGCTTAGGCAATGGCAACAACATTTTGGTCTGACGTTTCTGTACGTGACCCAAGACCAGAGCGAGGCGATGTTGATGGCGGACCGGATGATGATCATGAATAACGGTCGCGCTCAGCAAATCGGTAAACCGCTCGACTTGTACAACAAGCCGGCGAATACGTTCGTCGCATCGTTCCTCGGTACACACCCGATGAACTTGACGCCTGTGACACGAAGTGACAAGGGATGGTCTGTCAACGACGGTCGTCTGTTCCGTCCCTTATTGGTCACGGGAATAGAGCAGGCGATACTTGGAGTCCGACCCGAGCACATCCTGCCGGCGGGAGCAGATGTGACCTTTTATGCCGAGTTGAAAAGGATTGAAGTACTCGGTGCGGAAACCATGCTCACGTTTCATTTAGGGAATGCCGAGTGGATTGCCAAATGGGAAGGTCAATGGCCGCTCGCGATCGGCGAAAAAGTGGCATGTTACATTGCGCCGCGGCATATGACGTTGTTCGACGAGAACGGAGGGCTCCTTGAGACTCGTCCACCGAAGCTGTTTGAGACACTCGAAATCAGACGATGAACGAGAAGCAAGAAGCGGGGGACAGCACTGTAGATTCATAGGAAAGAGGCCACCGGGAGCAATTGATGCGCTCCTGACGGCTTCTTGTCATTGTTTCAATATTATCAACAGTTGATTCGACTTCGGAAACATAATCCTGCGCTCATATACGGGGAGTTCACTCAACGTATAAAAAAATGGAACCTTCACTCGAAGGCTCCATTTTTTAAGGTGAATCATTAGTTGGTTACGAGTGAAAGTTCACTGACATTCGTTAGAATCACTTGGTTTCGTCCCGAGCGTTTCGCTTGATATAATGCGTTGTCCGCTGCTTCGGTCATCTTCTGAACCGGCTCCGATTTACCGTGGGCAATCCCGATTGAAGCGGTGATATGAATCGGAGGAAAGTCCTTCAATACGAAAACTTCATCCTCAATCCGCTTACGAATACGTTCAGCGACTTTTTCCACCTTTTCAGGAGTAAGATCATACATTAAAATGACGAACTCTTCACCACCGACACGTGCGACCACATCATGCAATCTCGTTTCAGCCAAAAGCAGTTCAGCAAAGCGTTGTAAAACGAGGTCCCCGTTTGCATGACCATATGTATCGTTGACGCGTTTGAAATGGTCGATGTCTAACGCCAGTACGTTAGACGGCCGATTTTCATTCTCTAGTTCAGACGTATAACGATCCCAGACACGACGGTTGAATAAACCGGTCAAAGGGTCACGCTCGGCGGATTGTTTATAATCTTTCGCTCGTCGTTTCGCCTGATCAAGGTCAATCGTCAGTACGCTCGAGAGCAACCCGACCAATAGTCCAACCGTCCAAATCGTGGCGATAAGTGTGATATAAGACATGCTCCAGCCGAGATTGATTAATACGGCGATTGATATAACAAATAGCGCCCAGACGTTTAATAGCATACTTTGAAAGAACAGTCGTTCAGACAGACGGCGATGAATCCATATCATACCGAGGCTAACGAACCACGTCGCGATAAAGGCGACGACGGCTTGATCAGTGAATCCAAACAAGAACCGAGTGCTTGCGATAAAGCCGGTCGCGATGAACAATGGCAAACGTGCACCATAAAAAGCGAGCAATACGAGCGGCAAGTGGCGCAAGTCGACACGGACATCCTCGTTCACCTCGACACCGTTAAACATAAGGAACAAGCCGAGCATCCCCGCGAGCATACCGATTAGGACGCCACGACTTCTTGATGAGAAGAATAGTTGTGAGTGAAACACTTTGGAAATCAAATAAAAGCCGGTAAAAGCGACACAAGCATTAACGAATAGAGAGATAATTGGCATAAAATCACGACCTTAGTCACAGAGTATACTTTAACCGTAACAGACTGCAAAAACTTGTCAAATCCGAAAATATTTTTTGAAGAAAACTGTAAAAATAAGATGGTTCAATGTATTCAAACTACTGATTTACTAGTGGTTCACATGACTGAAAGCATTAAAAATAAGAGGAACACCCAAATCAATGGTTGATCCTCTCACTTCAATGCAGCATAGTATTTCCCTATTAAAATTTCGGCGAATTAGAATACATAGTTCAACATCACGCCTTTTTCTTCGTTCCTTTAAAAGCGAAGAACATCGCGATGCCGATGCCGAGACCGAGCCACCAGTTGTCGAACAACAGTCCGAAGATGAGAATAAAGGCGACGGCGACCGGGAGTGCTAAATATCCACGTTGTCGTTTCATTTGATTCATCCTTTCCCTACGTCTCTCTTTGACTGTTCCCGGAAGCGGAATGATTCATTCGAAAAGAAACCGTTTTCATAAAAATGGCTCAACATCAACGTTTGTCTAAAAGATGAACATTGTTATTTTCATGTGAAATAGTGAGCAATTACATCTATCCATCCGTAGAAAAGCCTGTTATATTTTAATTGTGATAAACTTCACAATAAGAAATCATACATGAGTCATATTATAGGAGGAAGAGAAGATGATTACATTTTTTATTGCACTAGGATTATTATTGGTCGGGTACCTCGTCTACGGCCGTTACGTCGAGAAGACGTTCGGCATCAAGGAGGAACGGACGACGCCCGCCTATGCGTCTCAAGACGGTGTCGACTATGTACCGATGGGGAAAAAACGTAACTCGATGATCCAACTGTTGAACATCGCCGGTGTCGGTCCGATCTTCGGTCCGATCATGGGAGCACTCTACGGTCCGGTCGCATTCCTTTGGATCGTGGTCGGGTCAATCTTTGCCGGGGCGGTGCACGACTACTTGACCGGAATGATCTCGCTCCGTAACAACGGCGCACACTTGCCGCAGCTCGCTGAGAAGTTCCTCGGTCGCTCGCTCCGTCACGTCGTCAACGGGTTCGCGCTCTTGTTGCTACTGCTTGTCGGGACGGTGTTCGTCACGTCACCGGCCAATATGATCAACAACTTGTTCGACGGTAATGCGTCAACGCTCGCCTGGGTGCTCCTCGCCATCTTCGGCTACTACATTTTGGCGACGCTCTTACCTGTCGATAAGATCATCGGGCGCATCTACCCGTTCTTCGGGGCACTCTTGTTGATCAGCGCCGTCGGCATCGCCGTCAGCCTGTTCGCCCAAGGCTATCAGGTCCCTGAGATGACGTTCACGAACATGCACCCGGACGGCTTGCCGATCTGGCCGCTCTTGTTCTTCACGATCTCGTGCGGCGCGCTCTCAGGATTCCACGCGACGCAGTCGCCGATCATCTCGCGGACGACGATGAAAGAGAGTAATGGCCGCAGCATCTTCTACGGCATGATGATCGTCGAGGCTGTCATCGCCATGATCTGGGCAGCGGCCGCGATGGCGATCTTCGAACCGGGTCAACTGCTCGCGATGATCAACGCCGGCACACCGGCGCTCGTCGTCCAAGAAGTGGCGACGCTCATGCTCGGCAGCATCGGCGGCACGCTCGCCATCCTCGGCGTCATCGTCTTGCCGATCACGTCAGGTGACACGGCGTTCCGTAGCGCCCGGATGATCATCGCCGACTACATGAAGATCGCGCAGAAGAAGTTCGCATCGCGCCTTTGGATCGCACTCCCGTTGTTCGCCATCTCGTTCATCTTGACGAAAGTCGACTTCCGTCTCCTCTGGCAATATTTCAACTGGGCCAACCAGACGACGGCGGTCATCGCCTTGTTCGTCGGGGCGACGTACTTGTACATTAAAGGACGCAACTACTGGATTGCGCTCATCCCGGGGACGTTCATGTTGTATGCGGTCTGGTTCTATATCTTGACGGCACCGATCGGCTTCAAGATGGACGGAATCATTCCGTACGTCATCGCGACGGTCGGGACGGTGACATTGTTCGGCTTGTTCTTCAAGCACGCCAAAGCGATGCGCGCCCAAGATCTCGAGTGCGACGCACCGGTTCGAAAAGTCGCATAACAAACAGGGGCCTGGCATACATTGCCGGGCCCCTTTGTTGATCAGTCATATAAGTAAATCGAGAACGTCGTCCCTTCTCCGTACACGGAGTCGGCGTGGATGCCCCAGCCGTGCGCCTCGGCGATCCGTTTGCAGATGCGCAGGCCGAGCCCGGTCCCTTTGATCGGACGGTGGGAGTCGGAGTCGACCCGGTAGTACTCGTCAAAGATGTACGGGATGGACTCAGGAGGGATACCGATGCCTGGGTCACGGACGGATAAGACGAGCGTCGTATCGTCCATCGAGCCCGTGATTCGGATCGTCCCGCCTTTCGGTGAATACTTGATGGCGTTGCCGATCAAGTTGTGAAGCAGTTGCAACAACTTCTCCTGGTCGGCCTCGATCGTCGCGTCGCAAGTGGACAAGACGACCTGGTGATTGGGGGATGTCGTCTCATAATGGGCGACAATGCCTTCAAGAACCGGTTTGAGTGCGAACGTCGACAGCGTCAGCAAGTCCGCGGAGTAGTTGACGCGTTGATAGTCGAGGAAGTTATCGACGAGCCGTTCGAGTCGCTCCGCTTCTCGCTTCACGAGCGTCAGCATGCCGTGCGTCTTTTCGTTATCGGTATGTTGGTACATGAGCAGTTCGGTGTAGCCGCTGATGGCGGTGAGCGGTGAGCGGAACTCGTGCGACAGCTCGGCTAAAAATGAGTCTTTCTGCTCCTCGAACCGGCGCGCTTCGGTCTCGTCGCGCCAGAGGATGAACACGCCGCGCGGGGTATAGGTGAAGTTCAAGATGAGTTGCAGCGTCCGGTCGCCGAGCTGGAAATAGTGGGGTTTCATACTCGGACAGCAGCCGAAGCGATTGTCGAGCAATTCTTCCCAAAAAGACGTCACGGCAACCGGGTCGGCCCCGTTCCGTTCGAACACATCATGGAAGAAGCGGCTCAAGGTCTTGAAATCGCTGAAGCGCCGTGTCGTCAGCGACGGACAGAAGGCACGGAGCGGTTGGTTCGTATACAGGTGGTTGCGGGTAAAATCGATATAACAGACGGCATCCTGCACTTCCTCGATGAGTGAAGCGATGGGAGAGTGCGGCAAGCGTCGTGTTGAATAGTTCGGGATGGCTCGTTTTGGACGTGTTCGGCCGTGCCTTGCGGATGAACGATAAAATCGGTTTCGGTCCATGCGTCGGCCTCCTCTCTACGATGTCGATTGATCTGTCTCTATTATACGACATTGTGCAGTATTTCCCTATATAGTCCATGGACCTACCTAAAAATGAGAGGAAATCGGGACGGTCGGCACAAATTGTTCAAACACAAACAGACGAAGCTGTACGACAATGAGAAGAGGAGGCGATATGATGAAGCAAGCGATTTTAGTGACCGGTGCGACCGGGAACGTCGGACAATACGTTGTGAAGTATTTAGAGAATCGAGGGGAAGCCGTCGTCGCGGCCGGGAGCAGGGTGGACGAGCTGCAGCGGCGCTTCCCGATGGCGGCACGACACGTCGAACTCGATTTTGAAAATCCGGACACATACGAAGCGGCGCTCGACGGGGTCGATCGCGTCTTTTTGATGCGTCCGCCACAGATCGGGGACGCGGACGTGTTCGTTCCGTTCATTGAGGCGATGGCCGAACGTTCGATTCGACTCGTCGCCTTTCTTTCACTCATGGGCGTCGAGACGAATCCGTTCCCGCCCCACTATAAGATCGAGAAGTACATCGAGCAATCAGGTGTTCCATCCGTTCATATCCGGCCAGGTTTCTTCATGCAGAACGTGACCGGCGTCCACGCCGAGGAGATCCGTCAAGACGACGAGATCTTCATCCCGGCCGGTAACAGTCAAGTCAGCTTCATCGACGCCGAGGATATCGGCAAGGCGATCGCGCACGTCTTAGCCGACCCGGAGTCACATCGCAACACGGCCTATACGCTCACCGGACCCGAGGCGCTCGATTATGTCGACATCGCCAACCAATTGACGATTCTGACCGGGCGGCGCATCACGTACGCCAAGCCGAGCATGCTACGCTATCGCTCACACTATATTCAGGAACGTGGTCTGGATCCAGCGTATGTGAATGTGACGATGGCGCTCTATCTCATGACACGGCTCGGTACGGCGAAGGCGGTGACGGACGACTTTGAACGGTTGACCGGGGAGAAGCCACGTTCGTTTGCTGAGTTCGCACGTGATCACGTAGATACGTTCCGGCGCTAAAAAATACACCTTCATCCTTTAGCGGATGAAGGTGTATTTTTTAGAATAACGTATACGGGTTGACACTGTTGGCGGCTGTCGAGCCGCTATAGACGTACTTATTTTTATGGATCTCGAAGTGGAGGTGGCTCCCGAACGAGTTGCCGGTATTCCCGATCGTCCCGATGTTCGCGCCTTTCGAGATCGATTGGCCTTTGACGACGTTCAACCGATCCATGTGGGCATAGACGCTCGTGTACGCTTGGCCGTTGATCGTATGCGAGATCATGACGTGGTTCCCGTAGGCGCCATAGTTTCGGGCGACGATGACTTGACCGGAAGCGGCCGCTTGGATCGGTGTCCCTTTGACGGCCGCGATGTCGATGCCGTTATGGAACGTGTAACCGTACTTTCCGCTCGCCGGGCCATACCCTTGCGACAATCGGCCTTTCGCCGGCATGATGAATTTAGCCGCCGTGGCCGCCTTCAATGCCGTACCGCTATATTTTTTGACATATGTACTCGCTACATATTTCGTGCTGCCGTTGTAATTGATTTTCGTCCATGAGCCGGTCGCCCCTAGATACGTGAACGATTGACCGAGCTTGGCGCTGCCGACTTTTTTGTAGGCGGTCGATGGACCCGTCCGCACGTTCAAGCTGTTCGTTGTGATTTTGACTTTATAAGAAGTGGCTGCCTCTACCGGTGTTGACGTTTGAAGCGTCAAACCGGAAACGAGAAGTGCGCCGAGAGTAATTGTCATTAATTGTTTTTTCATTTTTTGGTAAATCCTTTCGATCAGTTAACAGGGCGACGGAACGATGTTTTTCTTAACCTTCTTTAGGAATTTTACCATCAAAAAATATAATTAAATATGTCATTTATATTTCAAAAAAATATATTGAAATTTATTCTTAAAGTTCGTAATTCTTTCACAAGCATCAAGTAACATAGTCGCCTTGTCTGACTATGTGCAAACAAAACGGCCACATCCTTTTTAAAAGGGTGTGGCCGTTTGCGCATATACATATTCTTCTTGCTTCATTGAGCGGACAGTTCGTCCTCTGTGACCCACTTATGATTGGTCACTTTCTCGCCAGACTCTAAAGTGAAGTCAATCATATAGACGGTCGTCTCTTCGACGGAATCGATAGTAGCGGTCGTACCGTCCATGCCTTCCAGGTGTGACGTTGAGCGTCCCGATCAAACCGGCCGACATGCCGAGGTGATCGAACAATTGATGGGCGAGAGATGTCATGGAAGAAGTGTGGGCTCAGAGGGGTGAATAATGGTGTTTCAAAAAAAAAAGAACAGGAAAAGAAATACGTAGAAGCAAATTATAGAAAGGCGGGAGAGAACGATGAAAGCTTACATGAAATTTGGATTAATGATTTTAGTGTCGACGTTCCTTATGTACTGGCTCATGTTTTTGAATGTGTACCAGCTCGACCACATCTTCTTCAGTCAGACGCGGCTCTATATGGCACTCATCATGGGATCGGTCATGGCGTTCGTCATGTTGCTCTTTATGTGGGGGATGTACAAAAACAAGAAACTGAATGCCATCATCTTAGGGGCAAGTGCGCTCGTGTTCGCGCTGTCGCTTTGGCTCGTCCGCAGCCAGACGACGGTCGATGACGTCAGTTG
This sequence comes from Exiguobacterium sp. SH5S13, assembly GCF_004337085.1. Classification (NCBI taxonomy): domain Bacteria; kingdom Bacillati; phylum Bacillota; class Bacilli; order Caryophanales; genus Exiguobacterium; species Exiguobacterium sp. SH5S13. The sequence goes on from NZ_SJUS01000018.1 coordinate 23,338, forward strand.
GATGAGAGCGATGATTCCGCACCACTCGATCGCCATCTTGACGAGCGAGCGGGCGGAGATTGAAGACCCGCGCGTGAAGCAATTGTCAGAAGAAATCATCGAGGCACAAGAGCGCGAGATCGCCGAGATGAAGCGGTTGATCGAAGAGTTGGAGCAAAAAGAAGAGGAAGCGAAAGCAGACGTGGCCGAATAAAGCGGCCACGTCTGTCAGTTTCCAATCAGCGGATAGTCATGAACATATTGCCGTGCCTCGATTTCATCGAGCATAAAGTGGGCGACATCGGCCCGGTCAATCATCGGTTTGTCGAAAGCGAAATAACCGGTCCGATACTGCTCTGTCTTCGGACCTTCTGACAGACGAGGACAACGGACGACCGTCCAATCGAGCCCGCTCGCTTCAAGGATCCCTTTTTGCGTATAACTATCGCGAAGCAGATCGCTCGCGAGCGTCTTCATGAGCGTCTCGGCAAAACGGCTCATAAACTTCTGTTTGACGTCTTTTGGTACTTTGACGGTCGCGCCGGTCAAGTCGATGACCCGTTTCACACCGTACTCATGCATCGCGGCGACGACGTGTGACGTCGCTTTTTCGAGGATATCTTTGTTCGACGTCTTCGTGTGGCCGAGTGCCATCACGACAGCGTCCGTTCCTTCGACGGTCCGGAAGACGTCCGCCCGATTTTCGGCATTTCCGCGGATAACTGTGAGCCGGGCGTGGGTGATGCCGAGTTTTTCTGGCGTCCGGACGAGCGCTTTCACGTCATGGCCTTGTTCGAGTGCTTGGGCGATCAACTCACGACCCGTTCGCCCGCTCCCTCCAAATAGTGCGATGTTCATTTCGCTCACTCCTTCATTGTTAGTAGATATGTTTAGCGTACCCGTTCACGTATATAATTAGAAGTACGCACAATTCTGTCATATACTATCTTTAAAGATACTAAAGGAGTGAATCCTATGCAGGAGTGTCCAGTTGAAACAATCGTGCAAAAGATTTCCGGGAAATATAAGATGTTGATTCTTCATCGGCTCGGCACGCTCGGGACGAAGCGCTTCAACGAGCTGTGCCGCTTGTTCCCACAGGCGACGCCACGGACGATGACACGGCAGTTGCGGGAGCTCGAACACGACGGACTGATCATTCGGACCGTATATTCGGAAATTCCCCCTCGCGTCGAGTACAAGTTGTCAGAAGAAGGTCGATCGCTCTTTCCGATTTTAGAGCAGCTCGGACGCTGGGAGTATGAGCGCCAAGGACTACCTCATGTTGAACTACATTCGTGAGACAACAGGAGGGCTCCGTACTAGAGATCAGCCAGCGTCTTCTGTCTCATCATAGCTTGAGAAACGTGAGAAGAACGAGGGCCATCTAGACTCGACGGTTAGCGGATCCGTAAATTTTCTTCGATGAGCGCGGCGGCCAACGTGAGCGCTTTGATTCGCCGTTTGGCTAGCGTCAGTTGTGATTTGTAGCGTTCGGGTTGCGCTTTCGCCTCGAGGGTTGCCACTGTCTCGTCCAATTTGTGAATAATCGAGTCGATTTGTCGTTTTGCTTCAAGTAGGGTCTGTCGATGTGTAGTCCATGAGGCCTCCTAAAGTTTTTTTATCTAGTATACACATGAAAAACCGATCGGATTGGCATCTTTGTGATATATCGTTAGCACGGTGTTTTATTAAGTACGGAGCGATGAGGCAAGAGTTGACATGACAGTTTTTTAGAAATTGAGCTGGAATTATCGAGTAAATCGAATAGAAAGAGGCCACCATGAGCGAACAAGTCGCTTACGGTGGCCGCTTCATATTAAATTCTTTGAAATCGGTTGGGTATATCCCAATCTCTTCGCTTATTTTTTAGGATTTTGGAATTGATTAAGGACGCCTTTCAGTTTGTCCGTCAAAGAGTTAGAGTGTCCATCGCCGCTTCGTTGACCGGTAGTTTTATTATCATTCATTTTCCCGGTGACTTCTTTCGCCTTGGCCGCAACTTGATCGATGATGCGGTCATACTTACCGTTTTGTTTATCAAAAATAGGCGAGAATACGCCCGCTTCTAAGCGACCAGGGCGAAGCCCCAGCGAAAGTGGGCGATGAATCGCCACGAACTTTTCTGGGTATAAATACCTAGAGGAGGTGAACGGCGTGTCGACACACAAAGGGTACAGATTTCGGATCTATCCGACCGAGGAACAGGAGGTCCTGATCGCCAAGACGCTCGGCTGCGCCCGCTTCGTCTTCAACCATTTCCTGGCGAAGTGGGACGAGACGTACCAGGCGAGCGGGGCAGGACTGTCCTACGGCGCGTGTTCCGACGCGCTCCCATCCATGAAAGAGGAGCTCGCGTGGCTGAAAGAAGTGGACAGCACGGCCCTGCAGTGGTCGTTGAAGCACCTGGCCGACGGTTATGACCGCTTCTTCACGAAGCAGAACGGGCACCCGCGCTTCAAGTCGAAGCGCAACCCGGTCCAGTCGTACACGACGAACATCCAGGGCAAGTCGCAGCAGCCCGAGGTGTCGATCGCCGGGAACCGGCTCAAACTGCCGAAGCTGAAGTGGGTCCGGTTCGCCAACTCGAGACGGGTCGAGGGTCGGATCCTCAGCGCCACGATCCGCCGGAATGCGACGGGCAAGTACTTCGTCTCCCTGAAGGTCGAGCAGGACATCGAGCCGCTTCCTCAAACCGGCTCCTCGGTCGGCGTCGACGTCGGTCTGAAGCACTTCGCAATCTTGTCGGACGGGACGGTGTACCCGAACGACCGCCATTTCCGCACGCTCGAGAAAAAATTGGCACGTGAGCAGCGCAAGCTGTCCCGCCGTCAGCTCATCGCCCTGAACAAGAACGTAAAATTGTCCGAGGCGAAGAACTATCAGAAGCAGAAGCGCAAGGTCGCGCGCATCCACGAGAGAATCGCGAACAAGCGCAACGACTTCCTGCAGAAGGTGTCGACCGAGATCGTCAAAAACCACGACGTCATCGGGATCGAGACGCTGCAGGTGAAGGACATGCAGCAAAACCGCCAATTGAGCAAGGCCATCTCCGACGTCGGTTGGTCGGAGTTTTTCCGCATGCTCGCATACAAGGCCGACTGGTACGGGAAGACCGTCGTCAAGGTCGGGAAGACGTTCGCCTCGAGCCAGCTCTGCTCAGGTTGCGGCCATCAACACAAAGACGTGAAACATCTCGGCTTGCGTGAATGGACGTGCCCGAACTGCGGCGTCCACCACGACCGCGATGTCAACGCAGGACTCAATCTCAAACGAGAAGCCGAACGCATCCTGGCCTCTTCAACCGTCGGGACGACGGGGTTAGCCTGATCAGGTTTCGGTCGTTAGACCGGATAACTCAGGAATCCCTCACCTCCAAGCGCAGCGTAGGTGGGGGTAGTTCAAGTTCAGACATGTGTCTAATTCCTCCTCGTTTGAAATCTATATAGATAATATAACCGAATTTGCACGAATTTAAAATTTTGAGGTCATTAGAACTTGTTTTTACGGCTTCTAATCGTCATTGGCGACCACCTCCGGAACAATCATATAAGCAGACTGGTTACACTCTCAGCTTAACAGGGAACAACCAAGTGACAAATACAGCAGGTGTAACTGACTCGACCACAAATTGAGAAGGAGGAAATGAATCATGAAATACTTAGTCACAGGTGCGACCGGAAAACTCGGATCAAAAATCGTCGATGTATTACTCGAGTCCATTCCGGCGAGCGAACTTGCGGTCAGTGTCCGCAACCCGGAGAAAGCGGAAGCGTTGAAAGCGAAAGGCGTCGATGTGCGTCACGGGGACTTTGACAAACGAGAGACGCTCGATACGGCGTTCCGCGGCGTCGAAAGACTGCTGATCATCTCGACGGACGGGGACAACGACACACGGATTCGTCAACACGGAAACGCAGTCGAGGCAGCGAAACAGGCCGGCGTCGGTTTTATCGTCTATACGAGCCTCGCGAACGCGACCGACAGCCAAAACTTGATGGCACCGCCGCACGTCGCGACCGAGGCGGCAATCGAAGCGACGGGCATCCCCCACGCTTTCCTGCGCAACAACTGGTATTTAGAGAACGAACTCGGCAACATCCAAGGGGCGCTTGCCGGTGCACCGTGGGTCAGCGCGTCACGTGACGGCAAAGTCGGTTGGGCGCCACAACAAGATTACGCCGAAGCCGCAGCGAACGTCCTTCTCGCTGACGACTTCGAAGCAGAGATTTATGAGCTGTCTGGTCCGCTCCATACCCAAGCAGAACTCGTCGAGGCGCTCAGCGATGTCATCGGGCGAGACGTTCCGTTCCAAGAAGTGACGGCCGATGCTTACGCCGACGTCATGCGTGGTGCCGGTGTACCGGATTTCGCCATCCCGATCGTCGTCGGCATCCAAGAAAGCATTCAAAACGGGTCACTCGAGGTCGAATCGACCGATTTCGAACGTGTACTTGGTCGTCCGGTCACGCCGATCCGTGAGGCACTCAAACAACTTATCGCAACGCTATAAAAACAGACCACGAATTCGAGTTCGTGGTCTGTTTTTTAGTTGGCCTGTGCTTCGAGCTGACACTAAAATTGCAGGCTCGACAGAAATAGAGGCAGAAAAGACAGAGAATGCATATTTATCGCTTTAAAAATGATAAAAAAGGTCAACACTTTAAGGAACAACTTCACACTCTACCCCTCACCTACGATAAAACAGATAGGAGGTATGACCATGAAGAATTTGAACATGTCCAAAAAACTTGCGGTGTTGATTACCGTTTTTATCGCAACGCTCGTCGTTGTGGCGGCGCTCAGCCACGTCCTGATGGGGCGGATGGCCGACGCGGGAGAAGAAATCTATGAGGAACGGCTGTTGCCGATTCGCTATTTGGGTCAGATTCGGACCGACAACCGTGCGCTTGACGGTTATTTGCTCGAATTAATACTCGCGACCGACTCAGCACGGAATGAAGAACTGCAAGCGAACATCGCGGAACGACGTAACAGCATCGGTACGAACCTCGAGCTATTCAACGAGACGTTCACATCGAAGGACGAGGAGATGAAGCGACAGGTCGAAAACTTGAACGCCGAGATCGTGTCCTACCTTGAAGGTTCTGAATTAGTGCTCCAGCCGTCACTCCGTGATGAGGACGCGGCGGCCTATCGCGTCTACATGAACGACTTGAGACCGGTCCGGCAAAACCTAGTCGAGACGGCCACTGTCATCATGGACGAAATCAATCAAGAAGCCGAGACGGCGAGTGCGGCGATGCAAACGGACCGCGAACGGTCGGTCCTCACCTTTTGGGCACTCGTCGCGCTCGGCGGAGCGCTATCGATTGCGCTCGGCATCTACATCACGCGTCTCATCGTCCGTCCGATTCGTGAGTTGAACAGACTGATGAGCCAGGCCGGTGCCGGTGATTTGACGGTTGAGAGCACATATGTGTCACGGGATGAGTTGGGTTCCCTCTCGACTTCGTTCAATGAGATGAAAGATAGTCTCCGGGAGTTGATCGGGAATGTCACGTCGACCGCCGGACGCGTCGCGACGTCGTCCGATGATTTGAAATCGAACGTCGAAGAGACGACGAAAGCGACTGAGATGGTCGCCGTCACGATGGAAGAAATCGCGTCAGGCTCGCTCCGTCAATTGACGCGGGTGAAAGAATCGAACGGCACACTGACGGAACTGACGAACGGGATCCATCATGTCTCGGGCAGCGCCCAACAGATGACAGAGCTTTCGGAAGGGGCGCTCCGGAAAGTCGGTACCGGGAATGACTTGATTGAGACGCTCGAGACACAGCTCGAGGAGATGAGTGGGAAAGTCAAAACACTCCAACACGTCATCGGCCAACTCGACGTCCGTTCCCAAGAGATCGGGACGATCACCGGAACGATTTCAGGCATCGCCGAGCAGACGAACTTGCTGGCGTTGAATGCGGCCATCGAAGCGGCTCGGGCCGGCGATCATGGACGCGGGTTCGCCGTCGTCGCCTCTGAAGTGAAAAAGCTCGCCGAAGAGTCGGCCGTCGCGACGAAGTTGATCGCGTCGCTGATCACGGACACGCAGTCGGAGACGAAACAAGCCGTCAAGACGATGCACGTCGTCGAAGACGATATGGCGCATAGCGTGACGAACGTCCAACAGGCAGGGACGGCGTTCGATGAGATTAAGTTCGCGATTGAAGAAGTGAGTCAGAAAGTCGAGGAAGTGTCTGGTGCTGTCGAAGAGATGGCGGCAGGTGCGACCGAGGTGTTGACGTCGGTGCATGAGATTCAAGGCATCACCGAGACGACGGCGACCGAGACCGAGAACTCATCGGCGGCGACGGAAGAACAGATGGCGTCAATGGAAGAAATCACGGCGTCGGCGCAAGAACTGTCGAATATGGCAGACGAGATGCGTGAGATGACGAGACGATTCAACGTCTAAAGCAAACGGATGAGGCAGCCGCCTCATCCGTTTTTTTGTTTATTCAGACGTTAAGCCGAGCCACTTTTTGACCGGATTCCGGAAATAGTAGGTGACGCCTAGCAGACTGACGAAGACGAGCCCGGCGATGAAGATCGTCGTCACGCTCCCTGAAGCGAGGCTAGCCCCTAAAAAACTGTAGGCGAGTGTCCCGGGGATCATCCCGAGCACGGTCGCGAGCAGGAACGACTTGAACCGCACTTTCGCGATGCCGCCGGCGTAGCTGAGCAGATCAAAACTGACGAGCGGGATCAGGCGCAGCACGAACACGTATAAAAAGCCGCGCGCCTCCATCTGGGCGAACAGTTTCTCCGACCACGGATACTTCTCGACTTTGAGCACCGAACGTCCGAACAGCCGGGCCATGACGTAGCCGGTCACCGCCGCTGCGGTCGCACCGAACAGGATATAGAGGACACCGGGCCAGACACCGAATGCGAGACCGGCGCCGAGCGATAAGACAGACGTCGGCAAGAACACGAGCGGGCCGATCGCATAGATCAAGAAGAAGACGAGTGGTCCCCACCAGCCGAACGACAAGACGATGTCCCGGACGTCGGACGGGCGAAGCTCGTAATGGAAATGGGTGATGTAAAAGATCGTCCCGAACAGGACGAGCATGAGACTGATTTTGAGCGGGCGTGGCATAACGGGTCCTCCTTTCGACGAGTATCTCTTCTCAGCATACAATAGCGGGCGATTCAGGGGCGGTAACCAAGCTTACAAAATGTGCCGAAAAAAAGAGACGACCAACGCGGTCATCTCCGGTTTCCTCCATATAGCTCGATCCAGCGCTCCGGCGTCATATTCGCGGCGAGCTCGCCGATCAAGTCGTACGGGATATGCAATACGTTTTTGAAACGGATGCAGCTCTTGCCCATGTCGAGCTTCGTCGGCACTCGTTCAGCGTACGCCTGCTCGAACCAACGAAACACGTCTTCGTCGGCGTAGACGCCCATGTGATACAAGGCGACGTGATTCTTCTGGGCGATGACGCTTATAAACGGCAACGGGGTGCCCGGCGTCACGTGATAACCGGGCGGGTACATCGACAGCGGCACGACGTAATGGACACCTTTCCCGTCGGTCGTCTTCTCAAAGCCGTCCGGCAAGTTCGCATCGATCACGTCGATCAAGCGGATAAAGCTGTCGAGCCGTTTATCGTCAACGAGTGTCGTGTAATCCATCACACGTCACCTCCTCGTAAAATCTTCGCCATCGCCTTGCCATTAGCCAGTTCATCGCCTTGGTCGGTCACGGCATGATGTTGCCTTCAGCCGGGATTGGATGTTGTTTCAACATGTTCGCGAAATGATAGAGGTTATACGCCAAAACCCGTCCGTTCTTTTTCGTGAAGGCGTTGTCGCGGCCGGCGTCGAGGTACGAGTCGCCTGGACCGGCTTCGCCGACCCAGTACGCGTCGACGTTCGGCGGGATGGTGAAGCCGATATGGGACAGACCGTACAGGATTAAGGCACAGGCGTGTTTCGCCCCGTCCTCGTTGCCCGTTGCGACGACACCGCCGACTTTGTTGTAGTAGATGGCTTGACCGTGTTCATTTTTCAGCCCGCTCCCGCCGTATAGCCGTTCGATCACTTGGGTGGCGACGCTGCTCTTCTCCCCGAGCCAAAGCGGCGTCCCGATGATGAGGATGTCGGCGGCTTTCACTTTGTCGAAGAGTTGCGGCCACTCGTCGCCAGCCCCTTCGTCCTCGGTCACCCCGAAAGCGATATCGTAGTCGACGACGCGGACGATCTCTGACTCGACGCCGAGTTTGTCAAAGTGGGGGATGATGTCTTTCATCAGACCTTCCGTATGCGATACCGTGTCTCCGCTTTTCAACGAACAGTTCAAAAATAGTGCCTTCATCACGATTCCTCCTTCTCAAAAGCAAGACGTTACGAAGTTCTCCATTCCAAAATTCCGGTCAAGTCGTCGTAGACCGCGTCTGGACGCACATCCATCGTTTCGAAGGGTTTGCCGTCACGATTGATCCACGCCGTCTGGAAGCCGAAGTTCTTGGCGCCGATGATGTCCCAGCCGTTCGAAGACATGAACAGCACCTCGTCCCGCTTCAAGTCGGTCGTCTTGAACCAGCTCATATAGGCGGCAGGTGACGGCTTGAACTGTTTGACACCGTCGATGCTGACGAGTTCGTCGAACAGTTCGGTGAACGACGCGTTCGCGATCAATTGTTCAAGCATGTCAGCGGTCCCGTTCGACAAGACGACGGTCTGATTGTCCTGTAGCTGCTTCAACACGTCCTCGACTTCCTCATATGGTGAGAGTTCCGCATACGTGGCGATGAGCGTGTCCTCGACGTCGCTAGATGCGGTCACGTCGGCCGCCGCTAAGGCGTAACGCAAGGCGTCACGCGTGACGACCGAGAAGTCTTCGTAGCGGCCCGAAATCTGACGGATGAAGAAATATTCGAGTTGTTTCGTGCGCCACGTCTGACTGATCGGGTCACCTTTCCCGGGGAACTGTTCGTCACACGCCGCCTTGACGGAATGGACATCGAACAGCGTCCCGTACACATCGAATACGAATGCTTTTATCAAATAATCCCCTCCTAAAGTTCGTCTAGCGCCTGGTGGACCTTGTCCGCGTGGATCGAGAGACGCAGTCCCTTTTTGATATACCCGTCTTTCTTCAAGTTAGACATGATGACGCTCGTCGTCTCCCGTGTCGTCCCGACCATGGCGGCGATATCGGCGTGAGTCAGCTTCATGTTGATCGTCTGCCATTCTTTTTTGCGTTCACCGCTCTTCTCGCTCAACTTGAGGAGCAGGAACAAGATGCGGTACTTCACGTCGGTCAAAGCAATCTTTTCACTGAGCGCGTACACTTCCTTAAGTCGCACGGACAGGATGTTGATCAGCTTCAAGGCGATCTTCGGATTCTTTTCGATAAATTGCTCGAACTCATCGACCCCGATCGTACAAAGATATGTGTCCGTCATCGCCTCGGCGTACAAGTCATCGTCGGTCAACGAGAGCGTCGCCGTCTCACCGAAGATATTGCCGCTCGTCAAAATGTCGACGGTGAACTGTTTGCCGTGCTGATTCATCCGATACAGCCGGACTTGTCCTTCTTTCAACAGGAACAACGCCGGGATCGGGGCGTCCGGGGAGACGATGACTTTCCCTTTCTTGACAGGACGCATCTTACTCATCTCATCGATCACTTTCAACTCTTGCATCGGCAGCTCGTCGAACAGGCTGATATGTGAGAGTAACGTCAATTTGTCCATCGTTCACACCTCGCTTTCGTGTAATCTGTCTTACTGTCTCTCTTGATTATAAGCGATAGAATGAGGAAAAAGGGGGGAGTCTCGTGCTCGAACTTTATACGATCGACGGCTGTTCACGGTGTCACCGTGTCAAATTGCGCTTAGACGAATTAGCAATCCCGTTCGTCGAAAAAAATCTATTCGAAGAACAGCGCTTTGCCGAAGAATTGATCAACTTGAACCGCGAACTTGTCACCCCGGCACTCGTGAACGAGACCAGGGTCTTCACGGGAGACGAGTTATGGGACGAACTCGAGCTACTGACAAAGTGAACAGGCGAAAAAAGGGAGCAGGGTGACTCCCTTTTGTCATATTGTGACGTGTTCGGTTAGGAAACGGGTGACTTCACCTGGCGTCTTCGCGTTCGCGCTATGGAGATGCTTGCGCAAATTGCTGTTCCGTCGTGCTGTTCATACGCTGCCCTTTATTAACGAGTTGCCGCTTTCGGCACGACTTGTTTTTCGGTGCGTAGTTTGAAGACGATGGCCAAGATGAACGAGAAGAACAGATGCGTGACGAGGCTCATCAGCTGATCCGGTGCGAACGCGTTCGCGAGGTTCGTCCCCATGCCCATCATGAGCGGCATGATGACGAGCGGACCGACGATCCAAATGCCGATGCCGAACAAGACGGCGAGCGCCCAAACGTTTGAGATGACCAAATGACCTAATCCGTACGTGACGCCGAAGATGATGCTGATGATCATATGGACGATCCAACCGACGACGAGACTTTCGCTCCCGACCATGCTGGCAATCATTCCAATCATGCCCATCATCTGCATCAGTAGACCAAATAAGATCCCGCCGATGACCCCGCCAATCACACCGTTGACCACATACCGTTTCATCTTCCTCACTCCTTTTAATTTGATACAATAAGTGTATAGCGAATAGATTTTGATTTCTGTAACCGGCCTTACAATTTAGACAAAAAGACGTCATAATGGACGTCTTTTTGTCATTTCAGATTCTTTTTGATGTACTGGACGATTTTCCGGAGCTCGGTCGCGGTCGGTCGGCCGAACGGGCTCGTCTGAATCTGTTGATACAACAGACGCCCAGTCTCGTCGATGAGGAAGTAAGCCGGTTCCCCGTGCTCGCCGTGGTCGGCGTACGGGGCGTCGGCGCCATGGTACTGAACGCCGTAATCGAGCAGCGTCTCGAGCGACTCGTCTCGGAGGACAGGGAAGCTGAGCGCATTGTCGTCGGCCATCTGCTTCAAGTCCTCGGCGCGGTCGGCCGAGATCGTCACGAGCCGAATGCCTTTATCGCGGAAGTAGCCTTGTTGGCTCTCGAGTTCTTTCAAATCTTGGACACAGACCGGACACCAGGCACCACGGAAGAAGATGATGAGATGCCAGCCATCGTGCCGTTCAATCGAGTCTGTGAGTGAGAACGTGTCACCGGATACGTCCGGTAAGTTGAAGTTTGGGGCTTGGTCGCGTAAGTTGAAAAGTGTAGCCACTGGGGGTTCCTCCTCTATGTGTTGTTTCGAGGAGGCAATCCTACCATGTCATCGGCCGCTTTGTTTGTAAGCCAGCTAACAATGGAGGAGGAATTCGATGTACGTTCCAAAACTATATGCCGTCAACGACGCTGAAGAAGTCCACGCTTTCTTGAAAGCCCATCCGTTCGGCACCGTCGTCACACATGACGGGCAGAAGCCACACGCGACACACGTGCCGCTCCGAATTCACGCAGAAGATGGCCACATCTGGTTCACGACGCATATTGCCAAGAACAACTCGCAATGGCAGTCGATCGAAGACCAGACCGTGCTCATTATCGTCCAAGGAACGAACGCCTATATCTCGGCGTCGTTGTATGGCCACGAGGACGTGTCGACGTGGAACTATCAGGCCGTGCATCTGTATGGGAAGGCGACGATTTTGTCACCTACAGAGCTCGAGATGGATCTGGCAGGGCTACTCCGTGACCATGAAGGGGAAAGAGAGAACGCCGTCGTCTGGGAGGAGTTATCGGAGCCGGTGCAACGGCAAAAACACGGCGTCGTCGGTTTCCGTATCGATATCGATGAAATCCAGGCGGCGTTCAAGCTGAGCCAGAACCGGAACGATGAGGATTATACGCGCATCGTGTCGGAGTTAGAGCAGGCAGGATGTCCGATGGCGGATGTGATGCGAGATAACCGAGACCCGTCGACGTGAAGTCGATGGGTTTTTTGCGTATTTCACGTTGACAACGTCAAGCCGTTCAGCCTATACTCATAACTGATAATGATTATCAATGTCGATTAAGCGGCATTGTCATACGAAAAGGGGATCAGAACGTGAAAAACTACAAAAAGATGCTACATATGTTCATCGTCATGTCTGCCTTCGTGCTCGTGCTCGCCGGATGCGGCTCGAACAATGAAGACGCGGCCACGACGGATGAGTCGACTGACACAGCGGAAGGCTATCCGATCACAATCAAACACGCGTTAGGCGAGACGGTCATCGACAAGAAGCCGGAACGCGTTGCGACGGTCGCTTGGGCGAACCAAGACGTCGCGCTCGCGCTTGACGTCGTCCCAGTCGGTTTCTCGGCTGCGAACTACGGTGTCCAGGACGGAAGCGGCATGTTGCCATGGACGGCTGAGAAGTTAAAAGACCTCGGGGAAGACAACCCGAACATTTACCAAGACACAGATGGTCTCGACTTCGAAGCGATCGCTGACTCACAACCGGACGTCATCTTGGCTGCCTACTCAGGCATCACGCAAGAAGACTACGACACGTTGAGCGAGATCGCACCGGTCGTCGCTTACCAAAAAACGCCTTGGGTGTCATCATGGCAGGACACGGTCCTCTACGACTCGATCGCCATGGGCATGGAAGCAGAAGGCAAGCAGTTGATCGCAGACACAGAAAAACTCATCGCTGACAAAGCGGCTGAAGTACCGGACATGGCTGGCAAGAAAGCGGCCTTCATCGCGCTCAGCCCGGACGACCTTTCGAAGTTCTACATCTACACGACAGGTGACCCGCGTGGCGCCTTCATCGAAGAGCTCGGCATGGAATACCCAAAAAACATCACGGATCAAATTAAAGATGAGAACAGCTTCTACCTCGAGCTCAGCTCGGAGAACGCCGACATCTTGAACGACGTCGACATCTTCGTCACTTATGGTAACGAAGAGACGTTGAAAGCACTTCAAGCGGACCCGCTCTACAGCAAAGTACCGGCCATCGAGCGCGGATCGGTCGTCATGATCGAAGACAACACGCCGCTCGCGGCTGCCGGGACACCGTCACCGCTCTCGATCGAATACACGATCGACGACTACTTGAAGCTCGTCTCAGAAGCGATCGGGAAAGTCGAGTAATCATATGAATAGGCTGAAGAAGTTGCAAACGCCGAGACATTTCCCGCTCCTGCTCGTAGGGTCGATCGTCCTGCTCGTCGTCTGCATGCTCGCTTCACTTGCTTTCGGCTCACGGACAGTCGGATGGGATGAACTGCTTGACGGTTTATTCCGTCCGGCTGTTCAGTCGTATGAAGCGGACATTGTCCGGCAACGGGTCGTGCGGACGCTGTTCAGTCTCATGTGCGGCGCGGCGCTCGGTGTGTCGGGTGCTTTGATGCAGTCGGTGACGCGCAATCCGATTGCCGACCCGAGCATTCTCGGGGTGAACACGGGCGCGGCGCTGTTCGTCGTCGTCGGGATCGCGTTCTTCAACATCTCGACTGCGGGCGACTACATCTGGTTCGCCCTCGTCGGTGCGCTCTTGACGGCCGCGTTCGTGTTCGGTATCGGCTCGCTCGGACGAGGTGGTTCGACCCCGCTCAAGCTCGTCTTGGCCGGGGCGGCGACGAGTGCGGCCTTGTCCTCGCTCGTCATGGCGATCATGATCCCGCGCTCGAACGTCATGGACCAGTTCCGGTTCTGGCAAGTCGGCAGCGTCGGGGCGGGGACGATGGACTCGATCGTAACGTTCCTCCCGTTCTTCATCGCCGGCATCTTTATCGCCATCTTCGCGGCCCCGTCACTCAACATCATGGCGCTCGGCGAAGAGATGGCGACGGGACTCGGGGTCCGGATCGGTTCGTTGAAAGTCATCGCTTCGTTCGCCGGCGTCATCTTGTGTGGCGCGGCGACGGCCTTGGCCGGTCCGATCGGCTTTATCGGTCTGTTGGCCCCACACTTGATCCGTCTCGTGCTCGGGCCGGATGAACGGTACATCATTCCGATGTCGGCCTTATCGGGCGCCATCCTGTTGACGTTCGCCGACGTGGTCGGGCGTTTGCTCGGCAGTCCGGGAGAACTTGAAGTCGGCATCGTCACCGCGTTCGTCGGGGCGCCGATTTTGATCGCCTTGACGATGAAAGTGAAGGTGCGTGGCCTATGATGAAACAGTCAGTTCAACCTATCATTCACAATAGTCGCAAGCGCCGGCAGCGTACGGTGTTCGTGACGCTCGTGCTATTCGTGCTCGCGCTCGCCTTGAGCGCGACGATGCTCATGCTCGGCAATACGATCTATCCGGTCGCGGACGTCGTCCGTGTCTTGTTCGGGGAACAAGTACCGGGTGCGTCGTTCGCCGTCGGCACGATCCGTCTGCCGCGCATGCTCGCTGGCGTCTTCTCAGGACTCGCGTTCGGCATCGCCGGGACGGTGTTCCAGACGATGCTCAGAAACCCGCTCGCCAACCCGAACGTCATCGGCATCACGACAGGATCGAGTGCGGCCGCCGTGTTCGGCATCGTCGTCTTGCAGGCGAGCAACACGTTCGTCTCGATGATCTCGGTCATCGGGGGACTCGCGACGGTCATCGTGCTCTACGTCTTATCAAAAGGCGCCGTCTTCTCGATCGGACGTCTCGTCTTGGTCGGGATCGGCATCCAAGCGATGCTGACCGCGGTCATCAACTACTTATTGCTCATCAGTCGCCAAAACGATGTCGGGACGGCGATGCGTTGGCTGAGCGGCAGTTTGAACGGGGTCAAGATGGAGACGTTACCGCCGCTCATGCTCGCGGTCGCCCTCTGTCTCCCGGTCATCCTCCGCCTCAGCCGGCAGCTGCAGATTTTAGAGCTCGGGGAGATGACGGCGACGTCGCTCGGTATCAAGACGAACCAGACCCGGGTGCTCTTGATCATCGCCTCGGTGCTCATGCTCGCCTTGGCGACAGCGACGACCGGACCGATCGCTTTCATCGCCTTCCTCGCTGGGCCAATCGCGAAGCGGCTCGTCGGGGATGGGCGCTCGACGATCATTCCGGCCGGACTTGTCGGCGTCGTCCTCGTGCTCGCCGCCGATCTGATCGGTCAGTTCGCCTTCACCGTCCGCTATCCGGTCGGTGTCATCACCGGCATGGTCGGCGCGCCGTATTTGATTTACCTCTTGATCCGGATGAACCGGAGAGGGGAGTTGTAACGAGAGAGGAGCCGTGTCGGGTGGGACACGGCTCCTGTTTCGTCTAGGTGAAAGCGTCAACAAAAAAATGTTGACTTGTCTCAAGTGCGAGGTGTATGCTAGAAATCCTGCCCAAAAATCGAGGCACGGGAACTGGCATCAGTTCATTTTGAGTCAGAGAGGACATGATCCCATGAACCAACAACAATTAGTCGAGCGCGCCCGTCAATTGAAAGAGAACGCCTACTCACCGTATTCGAACTTCCGTGTCGGAGCAGCGTTGCTCATGAAGGACGGAACGGTCATCGACGGCGTCAACGTCGAGAACGTCTCGTTCGGAGCGACGAACTGTGCCGAGCGCACGGCTGTGTTCACGGCCATCGCGCAAGGCTATAAAAAAGGTGACTTCGAAGCCGTCGCGGTGTCAGGTGACACGGTCGACTTCTTGCCGCCATGCAGCATCTGCCGCCAAGTGCTCGTCGAGTTCGGTGATCCGGATTTTAAAGTGTTGCTCACGAACGGCAACGCCGACGTCAAAGAAGTGACGCTCGAAGAACTCGTCCCGCTCGCGTTCACAGAGCTCGAAATGTAAACAGCAATGCCGAGTCCATGCGACTCGGCATTTTTTACTGTTCTGGCTTCGATTTGCTGAAGAAGTTGTGCGGGGTTTTGATGCCTGTTAGCGTCCGGAATTCGTAGCCGCACTGTTTCGCATGGCGGATGCTGACGACAACGGACTGAGCAACAGGCAGGCCAACACGAACAAAATCAAACGCTTCTTCATCGGACAAATCCTCTTCACGTTAAGTAGACGGGGGTTGGACGGTGCCGGCGTGAAATATACGTTACTCTTTACCCGATTACATTCCTAAAAATCGAACAAACAAAAAAATCGACATCGAATCGCTCGATGTCGTCACATACGTCTATATTTAATTCAATGCCTGCGTCCGGCACGGATGATGAAGCGGTATTCTTCGCTCTTGAAATACGTCTCCGTAAACTCGAAGCGGCTCCCGTCCATGAGGAAGGAATACAGCTCGACTTTGAGTACCGGCGTCCGTTCGCTCACTCCAAGCATCTCGGCAATCTCTTTCGTCGGGAGCACTGGGATGAACTCTTGGACGCTGTCGGCAATCTTCAATTGTTTGACGTTCTCGATGTACTCGTACTTCGACCGGGTCATCACTTCGTACGTCAAATCAGGAAAGAGCTTGAGCGGGAGGTACGTGTCCTCGACGATGAGCGGCTCACCGTCCGCGAATCGTTGGCGTCTTACATAGAAGACGAGTTCTCCTGTTTCAAGTTCGAGCGCTTCTCGAACTTTCTCACTCGGTGGTTGTAGCGTGAAGGTAAGTACTTTGTTCGTCACATCTTTTCCCTCTCGCTTCATGTCTTCGGTGAAACTTTTCAGTTCATACATATTGTGTTCGATCTTCTCGGACTGGACGTACGTGCCGCTTCCTTGTCGTTTCCACAACAGTCCTTCCTCTTGAAGCAGCTTGACCGCCTGGCGGACAGTGACTCGACTCACGTCGAACTCTTCGACGAGTTGCGCTTCTGTCGGGATTGCCTCTCCAGGAGCCCACGTGCCGGATTCGATGAAGCCGCGCATACTTTGTGCGACTTGTTGATAAAGCGGGGACTTTGCCTTCATGAAAAACACCTCCGATTTCTACTTGGATTTATACATTCAGTATACACAAAGTAAAACGTTTTCAAAAATAATGTTGACGACGGAAAATATATGTATTAAATTTGTATTGTAATCAATTAGATATGTATGTTGAAAGGGGAAACGAAACATGAAACAGAGACAACGACTCGTCGTCGTAGGTGGCGGTAGCACGTACACAATCGGTATGATCATGAGCTTGATCGAAGAGAAAGCGCACTTCCCATTACGTTCAATCACATTTTATGATACAGATGGTGAACGCCAAGAGCGAGTCGCGAAAGCGACTGAGGTCATCTTGCGTGAGCATTATCCAGAACTTGAGTTGTTCGAATATACGACGGACAAAGAGTATGCCTTTAAAAACAAAGACTTTTTCTTCGTCCAAATTCGGACCGGTGGCTTGGAGATGCGCGAGAAAGATGAACAGATTCCGCTCCGTCATGGTGTGGTTGGACAAGAAACGTGCGGACCGGGTGGTATGTCTTACGGGATGCGTTCAATCGGCGATATGATTGAACTCGTCTCAGACATCCGCACCGGGTCACCGGACAGCTGGATTTTGAACTATACGAACCCGGCGGCGATTGTCGCTGAAGCATTGAAACGGGCCTATCCAAACGATAAGAAGATTATGAACATCTGTGACATGCCGGCGGCCATCATGGTGAGCTATGCAAAAATTCTTGGGAAAGAGATTTGGGATCTCGTTCCGGAATATTTCGGGCTCAACCACTTTGGCTGGTTCACAGGCATTTATGACAAAGAAGGCAACGAGTTGACGCAAGACATCAAGCGCGCCATCTTGGAGGACGGCTTCATTCCCGAAGACTCAGAGATCGCCAACGATCCATCGTGGATCAAGACGTTCAAGCAAGTCGAGAAGATGCTTACCGACTTCCCGGAATACTTGCCGAACACGTATCTCCAATACTACCTGTACCCGTCCGACATGGCAGAGAAGGAAGACGTATCGAACACGCGGGCCCGCCAAGTCATCAACGGGCGACAACAGCGCGTCTTCTCGATGTGCGACCAAATCATTGCCGACGACTCGCTCGAGAATGCGCATCTTGAAGTCGACATCCACGGGTGCTACATGATCCGTGTCGCGGCGTCACTTGCCTACAACAACGGGGACATTTTCATCGTCATGGTGAAGAACGATGGCATCATCGCCAACTTGCCGGACGATGCGATGGTCGAAGTGCCAGCGATGCTCACGAACCGCGGACCGAAACCGTTCGCCGTCGGGCACATCCCGCGTTTCTATAAAGGGATGATCGAAGGACAGCTCGCCTACGAGCAGCTCGTCGTCGACGCTTACTTCGAGAACAGCTATGAGAAAGCGCTCCAGGCGTTGACACTTAATCGGACTGTCGTCGACGCGCCGATCGCCCGTCAAATCCTTGACGACTTGATTACCGAGAATGAGAACTACTGGCCGGCCCTCAAACAACGAGAAACGGTCACGCGCTAAATAAAGGGGGATGCCATCCCCTTTATTCGCTTTATGAATTGACAACGCTTACACATGAGGAGTGAATCAGATGAGTCAATGGTTCGGGGTATTTCAAAAGTTTGGGAAGGCACTCATGGTGCCGGTGGCGCTTTTGCCGGCAGCAGGAATTTTGCTCGGTCTCGGGGCGGCGTTGACCGGTCCGCTCGCGGAAAGTTGGACGTTTCTTCAAAACGGGACGGTCGAGGCGGTCAGCGCCGGGATGTTGCAAATCGGCTTGAGCATCTTTGCCAACTTGCCGATCATCTTTGCGATCGGTGTCGCGGTCGGTCTGTCCGGCGGCTCGGGAATCGCGGCGCTCGCCGCGCTCGTCGGCTACGTCATCATGAACACGACGATCTCGATCGCACTTGGCATCACGCCAGAGATGGCAGCTGAGAGCGGGGAGTACGGCATGCTGCTTGGCATCCCGTCACTCGAGACGGGCGTGCTCGGCGGAATCGCGGTCGGCTTGCTCGCCGTCTGGGTGTATAAGAAGTTCCATACATTCAATCCACCAGAGATGCTCGGTTTCTTCGCCGGAGATCGCTCGGTTGGGATTGTGATGGTGTTCTTCTCTATCTTGCTCGGTTTCGTCATGATGCTCATCTGGCCACCGATTCAGACGGGTCTCACGGCGATGGCGAACGTAATCGCGAGCGATGCGACGAACCCGGCCTACGTCGGGCTATACGGCATGCTCGAACGATTGTTGATTCCAACAGGTCTCCATCATATTTGGTATGCGCCGTTCTTATGGACGTCACTCGGTGGCACGGCGACGGTCGGTGATACGATTGTAAACGGAGATCAGTATATCTTCCTCGCTCAAATTGCTGAAGGGGTCGATGTGACGGCTGGTCGATTCATGGCCGGTAAATTCCCGATCATCATGTTCGGATTGCTCGGAGCCGCATTGGCGATGTATCGGCAAGCGGATCCGGATAAGCGTCCGGTCGTACGTGGTCTTCTGCTCGCGGCAGCTGGGACAGCGTTTCTGACAGGAATCACGGAGCCGATCGAGTTCACGTTCCTCTTTGTCGCACCGATTTTATACATCATCCATAGTGTCTTGACCGGAATCTCGTTCGCACTCATGTATGCACTCGACGTTCATATTGGTTGGGCCGGGGGTTCAGGATTCATCGATTACATCTTGGTGAATGTGCTGCCAGGGACACCACGTTGGTGGATGAACCTCGTTGTCGGGGCTGGGTTCTTCTTCGTCTACTACGGCATCTTTACATTTGCTATTAAAAAGTGGAACTTGGCGACGCCAGGTCGTGGGGGACAAGAGACGAAACTGTTCACACGAAAAGACTATAACGATAAGAAATCGACAAAAACGTCGATTCAGACGACGGCACTTGCCATTCAAGAGGCACTCGGGGGTCGTGACAATATCGTCGACATCGACGCCTGTTTCACACGGCTACGCGTCGAACTGAAAGACGTCTCGCGCATCGATGAGGATGAGTTAAAAGCACTCGGGGCGGCCGGGGTCGTCAAAGTGAAAAATAACATTCAGGCCATCTTCGGAGGACGTTCTGATTTGTACAAGAACGAACTGCTCAAGATTCATAAAGATATGGATCAAGCGAATTGAACAAAGCAGCCCAACCGTTCATGGTTGGGCTGCTTTTTAGTGTGACTCGTGTCAGTTGATGGCTGACGGTGTTTTGAAGAACTGGATACCTTTGATAAGTGAGGCGAAGACGAGTCCGATTGCGAGCGGCAACGTGACGACGCCGATGCCTTGCTCGGTGACGATCATATTGCCTTCTTCATAGTAGCCCTTTAAATAGAACAGCCCTGAACCGATCGTCTCGTTCAATTCGAGTGGCGAGATGGTGATGTATACCATGATCATGAACAGTGAGACGACGCTGATGGAGACGAATAGAGTGCAAAACGACAGCTTGTTAGTCATGAGAGCGCTCCTTTACTAAGAGGTATGCAAGTTGACTTTACCATTAAATTACAGTTTTTGCATGAATCGAATTATTCGTCATGAATAATTACAGAAGTCTCATCGAATTTCTGCTGTTCCTTCGGGTATAGTTTAAATATCAATGATTTCAAAGGAGAGTGAGCAATATGACTGTCATTTCCTACGGCGAGGCACGTGATAACTTGAAAGCAGTTTTGCATCAAGTACACGACAATCAAGAGACGATTACAATCGTACAAAAGAACGGCAAACATGCAATCATCATGCCTGAGCAAGAATACAACCGGTTGATGGAAACGATGTATTTGTTGCAAAGTCCGAAAAATGCTGAGCGACTTCAGGAATCTGTTCGACAGCTTCAACTAGTAAATACTCGACCGAACTAAAATGGACTCACACCTTTGCCGGTATGAGTCCATTTTCATTTGTATAAATCCCATAGCTTACTTGCCTGCTCCCGCATCATCTCACGCAATTCGATCGGTGCTACGACCTCGACTTCCGCCCCGGCCGCGAGCAACTGCCGCGACAAGAACGAAAGCTCCGCTTCTGGAACGATCCACTCATTCTTTTCCGCGATACCGGGTAATACGTCTTCAATCAGACGTTGGCCGAGCGGGGTGATATTGAGCCGGACGGCGACGCCGGAACGTGCGTCGCTCGCGGGCAGCAGCGTCTCCAAGTCGTCCGCTTCGAACGTTTCATTCAACGAGTGCAGCGCTTCAATCCGGTCGATCCGATATTGACGCAATCCATAGTCCGATCGACCGAACACGTACCATTTGAAGTTGAGGAGCGCCATCCCGACCGGCTCGATTGTGAACGTCCGTTGTCCTTTCGTCGTCGCGTACGTCATCTCGACTTTTTGTTTTCGTTCGACCGCCTCATAGACGTCTTTCGTGAACGGTGCCGATGGGACGGTCTTGTTCCCGAGCCAAAGGATGTTCTTTTCGAGCCGGGCGATTTTCGTCTCAAGATCATGTGGCAACTCGTTCACGTACCAGTCGGATAGCGTGTCGCGCATGTCGCCGAACGGCACGTCCGGGATCTGTTCCATCCATTTGAGCGTGAGGTAGAGCGCGACCGCTTCTTGCTCCCGGAGCTGGATCGGCGGTAGCAAGCGGTTCGGCAACATCTCATAACCGCCGCCCGTGCCAGGGACGCTCCATATCGGATAGCCGAGTTCTTCAAGCGTGAACATGTCCCGTTGAATCGTCCGGACCGAGGCACCCGTCTCTATCGCCAGTTCGACCGCCGTGAAGCGTCGTCCCCGGTTGAGCAATCGGATCAACTGTAGATGTCGTTTTTTCAAATGAACCATTCCCGTCATGTTTTGTCGTGTTTGTCGATTAAGCTGAATGTATCACGAACCAAGGAGGAATACATCATGGCAAACGTCGTCGTATATATCGCGATGAGTTTAGATGGAAAGATCGCTCGGACGAACGATCAGCTCGATTGGCTATTTGAAATTATTGGGGATGGGGACAACGGTTACGCCGACTTCTTCAAGACGGTCGGTGCGGTCATCATGGGACGGAAGACGTATGAGGAAGTGCTCCGGCTCGAGGACAATCATTACCCGTACGCGAACATCCCGAACTACATTTTGACAAGGAGCCCAGACCGGGAAGCCGAGCACGTCACGTTCACGGACGAGCCGATCGAGCAGCTCATCGAACGATTGAAACAAGACGTCGACGGAGATATTTGGATTGTTGGGGGAGGCGAGGTTATCAAAGCAGCGATGGAGCACGACCTGATCGACAGCTATGAGATTGCCATCGCTCCGGTCGTATTAGGCGAAGGGATTCCGCTCTTCCCAGAAGGCACGAACGAGACGAAGTTGAAACTGACGAGACAACGTGCGTCGGGACAGTTCGTTATGGTTACGTACGAACGATAAACAAAAAAGTCGACCCTCAAAGAGTCGACTTAGTCTATAAAAGCGTCACATGGATAATATAAAACGACATGTGACGTTTCATCATTGAAATAGCTTATAAGAAGTTTACAAGAAATGTGATCACGACAAATGATAGACCGAGTAAGACGAATGCGTAACCTAAGATTTTTGGACTGAACCAAGAGAGAAAGAAACTAAACAAGATTTCAACTCCATCTGTCGGTGTCCCTGTTTCTTTGGATTTTGTCTGATCTTTTGATTTAATGAGCAATACGCCAAAGACGAGAAAAGGGATTGCCGCAAATAAAGATTCAAGTACACTACTCAATTCGTCATTCATTCGATTTTGCCTCGTCTCTTATAATTTAGAATGGAAATATGTTGTTGGTAGTCCTGAGAAAAAGTATATCATGCCTTTCTTCCATTTGAAGCCCATATTTAGCATAGTTGTTTGATTTAACCAATATAAGGGCCGAGTTCACGATGAACTTGGCCTCTTCTTATACATGCTTCCGCTGAAACGCAGCAATCGCTTCATACTCTTCCGCGAAATGACGTGATAAGCGAATATAAATCGGGAGCAACTCCCGGTAGATTGTCGTCGCCTCTACGTCCGGAATGTGCTCATGCGTCACTTGCGGCACGGCCGTGAAGTCGTCGATGTCACCGAACGCATACTCACCGAGCATGACCGCACCTAAGCACGAACTCTCATGGCTCTCCGGGACGACGACCGGCGTGTCGAAGATGTCGGCCATCATCTGGCGCCATAGCTTCGACTGGGCGAAACCGCCCGTCGCATGGATCCGGTTCGGTGCGCCCGTCAACTCGTCGAGCGCGAGCATGACCGTATACAGGTTGAAGATGACACCTTCGAGCACCGAGCGGATGAAGTGCTCACGCTTATGGTGGATGCTCAGGCCGAAGAACGAGCCGCGTGCGTTCGAGTCCCAGAGCGGGGCCCGTTCGCCCATCAAGTACGGGTGGAACAACAGCCCGTCGGCTCCCGGCCGCACCGTCTCAGCGATATCAGTCAAGATGTCATAGGCGTCCATGCCGAGCCGTTTCGCCGTCTCGACCTCGCTCGCCGCGAACTCGTCCCGGAGCCAACGCAAGATGATGCCGCCGTTGTTGACCGGTCCACCGATGACCCAATGCTTGTCGGTCAAGGCGTAACAGAAGATACGGCCTTTCGGGTCCTCGACCGGCTCCCGGACGACCGTCCGGATGGCACCGCTCGTCCCGATCGTGACAGCGACGACGCCCGGTTCGAATGCCCCGACACCGAGGTTCGATAGCACGCCGTCGCTTGCCCCGATGACGAGCGGGAAGTCCCAGCCGAGCGTCTCACGCACGTCTTGCTTCAATTGAATGATCTCGGTCGTCGGGACGAGCTCGGACAGTTGGTCCGGTGTGACGCCGGCGATATGTAACGCCTCCGCGTCCCAGTCGCACGTCTTCAAATTGAACAGACCGGTCGCCGAGGCGATCGAATGGTCGACGACGAAGCGTCCGGTCAGGCGATAGAAGACATACTCTTTGATCGAGACGAACTTGGCAGCACGAGTGAACACGTCCGCATGTTCCGCTTTTAACCAACGCAGTTTCGACAGCGGTGCCATCGGATGGACCGGTGTGCCGGTGCGCATATGGAGCGCGCTCGCGTCAAAGTCGCGTTTGATTTCCTGCGTGTACGGGTTGGCCCGGCTATCGGCCCAGGTGATACTGTTCGTGAGCGGACGCCCTGACACATCGAGTGCGATCAAGCTGTGCATCGCCGAGCTGAACGAAGCGAAGCGGATCGGCCCGTCGGCTTGCGCCCGGACGGCACTGACTGCTTCAAGCACCGCCCCGTAGATGACGACCGGGTCTTGCTCGGCCGTCTCCGTGTCCGGGGTGAGGAGCGGATACAGCACGTTATGTACCGCGAGTTGTTGGTGATTCTGAAACAGGACGGCTTTTGTACTCGTCGTCCCAATGTCGACGCCAATGGTGTACACACAATCACTTCCTTTGTTAAATGATGAATAGGCTGATCAAGAAGACGACCGCAAATCCGGTCAGTCCGATAATCGTCTCCATGACGGTCCACGATTTGAGCGTGTCTTTCACGTCTAGACCGAAGTAGCGGTTGACGAGCCAGAAGCCCGAGTCGTTGACGTGTGAGAGGACAGTCGCACCGGAAGCGATGGCGATGACGATCAAGCCGAGCGCGGCCCCAGTGATGTTTTGAATCTCAAGAAGCGGCGTGATGAGTCCTGCCGCCGTGACCATTGATACGGTCGCTGAACCTTGGGCGACGCGGACGACGGTCGCAATCAAGAAGGCGAGCACGATCGCCGGAAGCGGTGACCCGGCCATCATCTCCCCAAGGACGTCACCGACACCTGAGTCGATCAAGATTTGTTTGAACACGCCGCCGGCACCGGTGACAAGGATGATGATCCCGGCCGGTTCGAGCGCTTTCGTCGCAATCTCTTGCACTTCGTCACGTGTGTAACCACGGCGCGTGCCGAGGAAGATGAACGTGAGGAGCGTCGCGATCGTCAAAGCGACGAACGGATGACCCATGAACGTCAAGAACGTACGAATCGTATTTCCTTCATCTAACAGTACCGCAGACAACGTGTTCGCAAGAATCAACACGAGCGGGATCGAGATGAGCGAGATGATCATTTTGAAACTTGGCAGTTCTTTCGATGTATCGATCTCTTCAAATTCCATATAGTCCGGGATGGTGACGTGAATCTTGTTCGCGATGTACTTCCCGAAAATTGGACCGGCGAGAATCGCTGCCGGAATCCCGGCGATCACTCCGAACAAGATGACCCAACCGAGCTCAGCACCGATGAGGTTTGCGACCGCAATCGGACCTGGTGTCGGCGGGATGAAGCTATGTGTGACGGCGAGGCCGGCGAGGAGCGGGATGCCGTAGTAGAGCAGCGAGCGACCCGTCCGCTTGGCGAGGCCATAAACGATTGGAACGAGAATGATGAAGCCGACGTCGAAGAAGACCGGGACGGCGACGATGAAGCCGGTGATGGCGAGTGCCCATTGTGCCTTGTCCTCACCGAACTTGTTGACGAGTGTCTGGGCGAGACGTTCCGCGCCACCTGATACTTCTAACATTTTACCAAACATGGCACCGAGTCCGACGACGACGGCGACGAAACCTAGCGTCCCGCCCATCCCGTTCTGAATCGAGGTGATGACATCCCCGAGCGGCATTCCGGCCGCGATCCCAACGAGCAAGCTGACGAGCAAGAGCGAGACGAACGCATGAAGTTTCGTCCGCATGACCAAAAATAAGAGTAAGAAGATGCCGGCGACGGCGATCAAGATAAGTGTAGAGCCTGACATATTTAGTTCCCCCTTTACCGTATGTGTAACCGTTTACAAATTTTTACAAAGGAAAAGGCCACCCCTGACCTTCTCCCGAACATTATTTTTTGACGACCGCGTGCCCTCCGAACTCGTTGCGGAGTGCGGCGACGACTTTACCTGAGAACGTGTCGTCCTCGAGTGAGCGATAGCGCATCATGAGAGACATGGCGATAACCGGGGCCGCCGCCTGCAGTTCGAGCGCCGTCTCGACCGTCCATTTTCCTTCCCCTGAGGAATGCATGACGCCACGGATCTCATCGAGCTTGGCGTCTTTTTTGAACGCGTTCTCGGTCAGTTCCATGAGCCATGACCGGACGACCGAGCCGTGGTTCCAGACGCGGGCCACTTGTTCGTAGTCGTAGTCGAACGGACTCTTCTCTAAAATATCAAACCCTTCGGCAATGGCTTGCATCATGCCGTATTCGATGCCGTTGTGGATCATCTTGAGGAAGTGGCCGCTGCCGGCCGGTCCCGTATACAAGTAGCCGTTCTCGACCGAGAGGTCCTTGAAGATCGGCTCGATGGTTGGCCACGCCTTTGCGTCACCGCCGACCATCGTGCAGGCTCCGTTGCGTGCACCGTCCGTCCCGCCGCTCGTCCCGCAGTCGAAGAACGAGATGTTCTTCTCTGCGAACTGCTCGGCGCGTGCGACCGACAATTTATAGTTCGAGTTGCCGCCGTCAATGACGATGTCACCAGGTTCGAGTCGCTCGAAGAGTTCAGTGAGCACTGTCTCCGTGATGTCACCAGCCGGGACCATCGCCCAGACGACACGGGGCGCCTCAAGCTTGTCGACGACGTCCTTGAGTGTCGGGACAATCTCAAACGCTGTCGTCGCCTCGACGCTCGACGCGTCCGTACCGATGACCGTGTGGCCGTGGTCGCTCAAATTGAGCGCCAAGTTGTAACCCATTTTACCTAATCCAATCAAACCGATTTTCATAACGTCACCTCAAAAAAGAATTTTTTTCCGTCTCTAGTCCATAATATCAAATAAAATTCGATTTTCAATTTAATTTTTGAAATTTATTTCGATTTTTTTATTTGGCCGGTTTCTGACTTGACAATCCTACTCAAGCAGTTCTATAAATAGTAATGATTACGATTAAGGGATAGGAGTGGTCGAATGATTACCGTCATCGGAGCCGGACCCTCGGGCGTTGGAATGTCCATTTTATTGAAGAAGTTAGGATTACCTTTCGTCTTGGTCGACCGAGACGAAGTTGGGGCCAGTTTAGCGAAGTGGCCGGAAGAGACGACGTTTTTGACCCCGTCCTTCACGGCGCATGGTTTTGGCGCCCTCGATTTGAATGCAGTCGCACCGAATACGTCACCAGCGTATTCGCTCCATAAAGAGCGTTTCACCGGATTGGAGTATCAACGCTACTTAAAGAGTCTCGTTGCGTTTTATGAAATTCCGTTCGAGAAGCGAGGCATTTACAAAATTAAAAAACAAGGTGATGCGTTTAAGCTGAGCCACTCTGACGGGACTAGCCTGAGCGATTTTGTCATCGTGGCGACGGGTGAGTACGGTGCGCCGATCCAGCCGTTCGAGGCCGGCAAACACGTCTCGACCGTGACGGCGTATGACGAAGAGTCGACGAGTGTCATCATCGGCGGCGGTGAGTCGGCGGCAGATGCCGCCATCCATTTGGCCAAGCATCGCGACGTCCTCGTCCTAATGAAAGAACAATGGGGGACGCAGCATCATGACCCGTCGACGACGCTCTCACCTTACACGAGACAACGTTTGTTCCCGTTGCTCTCGGACGGGAGCGTCAAGACGCGTTTCGTGACCGTTCAAGCAATCACCGAACAAGATGGCATCTATTCGATCAAGACGGACGGCGGAACGGTCAAGACGGATCACGTCCCAATCGTCGCCACCGGCTATAAACCGAACCTCGGTCCGTTCCGCGAATGGTTCGAATGGGACGCCTCCGGTATGCCGGTCTTGAATGACCGGGACGGCTCGACGATTGACGAGCGTCTATTTTTAATCGGACCGAGTGTCCGGCAACGTAACGTCATCTTCTGTTTCCTTTATAAATATCGTCAGCGCTTCGCCGTCGTCGCCGAGACGATGTTGACACTGTCGGACCAGCAGGTGGACAAGGACCAGGCCGACGTCTTCAACGACTATATTGACAACGATATGTTTTTGGACGACTTGTCCTGCTGCGACGCCGGATGTGACTGCTGATGGACGTCGCACTGATCGGACTCGAATCGTCCGGCAAATCGAGCCTCCTCTATCGGCTGAGTCAGTACAAGACGGCCCGTGGCTTGAACCAGCGTGGGTCGACGACCGATGTCGTCTCGTTCGAGGCGAACGGACTGACGTTTCATGACATGCCGGGGCTGCGGCACGACACCGATTTCGAGCGCTATCGCCATGTGACGGACGAAGCGGACGTCCATGTCGTCTTTGCTCGGGCTCATCAGTTGATTCGTGAGTGGAAGCGGCTTGAACGGGTCCTCACGTCGGGCAAACGGATTTTGCTCGTCATCTCACACATCGACCGACTTGATGAGGATTCGCTGCGCCGAGTCGAGCACCAGTTGAAGAAGCGGCAAATTCCCCACGTCATGCTGCAGACGCCCGGCAGCACGTGGAAGACACAATCGTTTTTCAAACAGTTGACCGAGGCACGGGCACTGTCCTTAGCAGATGTCTCGGCCTTGACGAGTCTATACGTCAAGCAGACGGACCCGGTCAATCTGTTCTTGAAGCACCCTGTCGGCGGGGTCGTCGCAGCGGTGCTCACGATTATCCTGTTGTACGGGCTCCCGGTCGCCCTCGCCTATCAAGTGGCGAGCAGGCTCGAGCCGTTCATCGAGCGCTTCGTTGACGTCGGGTCGACGTTTATCGACGGGGCCTTTTTAACGACGATGCTGTTCGGCGATTTCGGTTTGCTGTCGCTCGGCCTCTATTCGTTCGTCTGGGCGTTCCCGGTCGTCGTCTTGCTCGGCGTGATGGTCGGTGTGACCGATGACACCGGACTGAAGGACAAGCTCGCGGACGCACTCGATCCGGTCATGCGCAAGCTCGGCTTGAGTGGCCAGGACTTGATTCCGTTCCTTGGTGGCTTCGGTTGCAACGTGACGGCGCTCGATCAGACGAAAGGGTGTCATGCGTGCACACAGAAGAACTGCGCCTCGCTCATCTCGATCGGTTCGGCGTGCAGCTATCAGATGGGGGCGACACTGTCCGTGTTCGGCGCCATCGGGAAGCCGATGCTCGTGTTCCCGTACGTGTTCAGCCTGCTCGTCATCTCGCTCGTGCACTTGAAGCTGTTTGCCCGTAAAGAAGTGCCGCTGTTCTGGCGGCATGAGACGTTCTTGCAGCCGGCCCAGGCCGCGAACGTGCTGCGCCACGTCCGCGACGTCGTCGGTCAATTCATGACGCAGGCGATGCCGCTCTTCTTGCTCATCTGTCTGGTCGCGGCGCTGCTCGATTGGACTGGATTGATCGCGCTGCTCGAGTCGGCGATGACACCGATCCTGTCGCTCTTACAATTGCCGGCTGTCGGCGCGGCCGCCTTGTTCGCGAGCATCATCCGAAAAGATGGGATTCTATTGTTGAACGAATCGGCATCAGCCATGGCGACCGTCGACGTGTTCTTACTCGTCTTGTTCGCCTCAGTGGCCACGTCGTGTCTCGTCACGATGACAAAACTCGGCAAACTTTTCGGTTGGCGCCAGGCGATGCGGACGATCGCGCTTCAGTTCGCAACGGCGTTCGGCGCCGTCTTTATCTTGTCGCACCTATTATAAAAGGAGGAATACATGATGAACAAAATTCCAGTTACCGTCCTGTCGGGTTATCTCGGCGCGGGCAAGACGACCGTATTGAACCATTGGCTCAACAACCGCGAGGGCAAGCGTCTCGCCGTCATCGTCAACGATATGAGCGAGGTCAATATTGACGCCGCCTTGATCGACCAGGGCGGATTTGCGCGGACGGAAGAGAAGCTCGTCGAACTGTCGAACGGTTGCATTTGTTGCACGCTCCGCGACGACTTGTTGATTGAAGTCGAGCGCCTCGTCAAAGAAGGAGACTACGACGGGATCGTCATCGAGTCGAGTGGGATCTCGGAGCCGGTACCGGTCGCCCAGACGTTCACGTTCGCCGATGAAGAGAACGGGATTGACTTGTCGCGCTATACGAAAATCAATGCGATGGTGACCGTCGTCGATGCGTATGGATTCATGCAGGACGTCCGTTCGCGTGACGCACTCCTTGACCGTGACCAGGCCGTCGGTGACGAAGACGACCGGACGATCGCCGATCTGTTGATTGAGCAGGTCGAGTTCGCCAACGTCATCGTCTTGAACAAAGTGGACCGGATGACCCCTGATACGCTGAAAGAAGTCAGACAGACGCTGAAGGCGCTCAATCCGGGCGCGCTCGTCATCGAGTCGACGTTCGGTCAAGTGTCAACAGACATTCTAACGCTCGACTTGTTCGATTTCGAAGAAGCGCAGTTGAACGCCGGTTGGGTGCGCGAGCTGCAAGGCGGACATCATCACCACACCCCGGAAACCGAAGCGTACGGCATCTCGAGCTTCGTCTATCGGGCGAACCGTCCGTTCCACCCTGATCGCTTCGCCGCCTTTTTAGACAAGTGGCCAACCGAGGTCGTTCGGGCGAAAGGGTTCCTCTGGATCGCCTCACGACATAACCTCGTCAGTGAGTTCAGCCGGGCCGGCTTCCATCATTCGCTCGAGCACGTCAGCCGCTGGGTCGCGACGTTGCCGATGCTCGACCAAGACTATTACTTACGGGAGATGCCGGGCTTGTCAGAGCGTTGGGACACAGAGCATGGTGACCGCTCGACCGAACTCGTCATGATCGGAATCGGTTTTGACCAGACGACATTGACGGCCGAGCTCGATGCATGTCTCGCGACGCGTGCAGAGCTTGAGACAAACTTGAAGGCAGTCGACCGCTTACCGAGTCGGGACGCGTACGAGCGGATGATTCATGCGCTCGGGTTGGAGGCGTGACCATGATTTTATCCCGACAATCGATTGAGCGGGGCATGCAGTCAGGTTCGATTCGGGTCGACGGAGCGGATGCACTTCAGCTTCAACCGGCGTCTGTCGATTTGCGTGTCGGCCGGCACTACCTGCAAGTCGACCCGAGCCAGACTTCGATGTTGACGCTGGATGCGACTGCGGCGTATCTCGAATTCGAGACGGACAAGATGGTCATCCCGCCGAAGACGTTCGTGCTCGCGACGACGATGGAGTACGTGTCGATCCCGAACGACATGACCGCTTTTGTCGAAGGAAGGAGCTCGATCGGCCGGCTCGGTCTGTTCATTCAAAACGCAGGCTGGGTCGACCCAGGCTTTGAAGGGCGAATCACGCTCGAACTGTTCAATGCCAACCAAGTCCCGATTGAGATCGAGGCTGGGCGACGGATCTGTCAGCTCGTGTTCGCGAAGCTCGATGAGGCGACTGCGCCGTATGCCGGCAAATATCGGGGACAGCCGAGTGTCACGGCGAGTCGTGTCGCGGCTGACTTTGAAGTGACGCCTTGAGAATCGTCCCTTGTCAGATTTCGTTCTAACGGTACACAAACAAACCTCCGTCACGGTTGACGGAGGTTTGTTTATTCGAGTAATCGGTCGAGCGCTTGCCACGTCATCTTCTCGTTTGAAGCCTTCTCCGGTGAATATGCGAGCGACTTTGGCCGCATAGTCCTTGTCCCGAAGAAGTGAAGCGACAAACGCAGGAACATCGTCTCGTCATTGCGGAATTTTTTTCGGAAAGGTATCGTTAAGAGAGACGAAAGGGTGATAGATGATGGAATCGATGAATGGACTGGCCCGTATCCGCGGTGCCTATTCGACTCTCAGCAAAAAGGAACAACGAATTGCCGACTATATGTTGAAACAACCGGAACTGATCATTCACCATACGATCAATCAAGTGGCCGACGACTTAGATGTCGCCGAGTCGACCGTGTTCCGTTTCTGTCAACGCGTCGGCTTCAAAGGGTATCAGGCGCTGAAGATCGCGCTCGCCTCGGATATCGTCGCACCGCTCCATGATATCCATGAAGACATCACGCAAGACGATACACCACTTCAAATCGCCGAAAAAATTTTCGCGACGAACGTCAAGACGATCGAGTCGACCCGCCAAATCTTAGAGGAGGCGACGATGCAGCAGGCGGTCGACTTGTTGCTGTCGGCCCGCCGCATCGAGTTTTTCGGGAGTGGCGGTTCGGCTGTGATCGCACTTGACGCGTACCATAAATTCGTCCGTAGCGGCCTGCTCGTCACGGCGAATTTAGAATCACATATGCAGCTCATGTCGGCGTCACAGCTGACGACAGACGACGTCGCCGTCCTCATCTCGCATTCGGGTGCCTCGAAAGAGACGCTCGACGTCGCGCACGTCTGTCGGGATCGCGGTGTGCCGATTATCGCCATCACGAACTACGCCAAATCACCGCTCTCGAAACTCGCCGACGTCGCCTTGTATACCGTGTCGCAAGAGACCGAGTTCCGTTCCGAGGCGCTCGCTTCGCGTATCGCCGAGCTCAGTTTAATTGACGCTCTGTTCACGGTCGTCATGATGCAACGCGGGGAAGTGGGACGTGATGCGCTCCGTCAGATGCGGGAAGCCATCTCACGCCGTCGTATGTGAAAACAGCTCCGACCCAGGACGTTACGGGTCGGAGCTGTTTCATCGTTCACCCGACGTGGTATCGGATAAGGACAACCGAACGCTACGGGAGGAGA
Organism: Exiguobacterium sp. SH5S13; assembly: GCF_004337085.1. Lineage (NCBI taxonomy): Bacteria > Bacillati > Bacillota > Bacilli > Caryophanales > Exiguobacterium > Exiguobacterium sp. SH5S13. Next base: position 55,614 of record NZ_SJUS01000018.1, read on the forward strand.
GAGGACGATGTCGCTCAACACGACGATGCTGGTCGTACTGCTCATATTGATGGTGCTTTTGATTTCGATGCCGTTCATGCTGCTGTTCTACTTATGGATGAAAGACCGCAATCAGCGCGAGCACGCCGTCCTCCGCAATTTCCCGCTCCTCGGTAAGGTCCGCTACATCCTCGAGATGATTGGCCCCGAGTTGCGCCAATACTTATTTTTGAACGACAACGAGGCGACGCCGTTCTCGCGGAACGAGTACGAGTCGGCCGTCATTTCCGGGAAATATAAGTCGCGGCTCATCGGTTTCGGGTCGGAACGGGACTTCGACGCGAACGGCTTCTATGTCCAAAACGCCTTGTTCCCGACACAACGGGCCGACTTGAAAATCGCCCGAGACGAGACGGTGACGACGCATATGTATCATCTCGACGCCGACAATCTGTTCACGCGAAAAGAGCACATCGTCGAGCAAAAGGTGTCACCGTATTTGTTGCCGCTTGCAGACGCGCCCGTCATCGGCAAAGACACGTGCCGGGAGCCGTTCCGAGTGCGCGGCCTCATCGGTCAGTCGGCGATGAGCTTCGGCTCGCTCGGCGAGAACGCCATCAGCGCGCTCTCGATCGGTCTCGGTCGGGCGAAAGGGACGTGGATGAACACCGGAGAAGGCGGCTTGTCCGACTATCACTTGAAAGGGGACGTCGACCTCGTCTACCAGATCGGACCGGCATTGTTCGGTGTCCGGACCGAGGACGGGGCGTTCTCATGGGAGGCGTTCGAGGAGAAGAGTGCCATCAAACAAGTGCGCGCCTTCGAGCTGAAGCTCGCCCAAGGTGCGAAGACGCGGGGCGGCCACATCGAAGGTACGAAAGTGACGCCGGAGATCGCCAAGATCCGCAACGTCAAAGTCGGCGTCAGCATCGACAGCCCGAACCGGTTCAACGAGTTCCATACGAACACGGAGATGCTCGCCTTCATCGAACGGTTGCGCGACGTCGGGGGCAAGCCGGTCGGCATCAAGCTCGTCGTCGGTCGGCTCGATGACCTCCATGACCTGATCGCCACCATGGCCACGTCCGATCGATATCCGGACTTCATCACCGTCGACGGCGGGGAAGGCGGGACCGGGGCGACGTATCAAGAGCTCGCGGACGCGGTCGGACTGCCGCTTCACGCCGCATTGCCGTACGTCCATCGTCTCCTCGTCGAGCATGGACTGCGCGACAAGATCAAACTGTTCGCCTCCGGCAAGCTCGTGACGGCCGATAAAGTCGCCATCGCCTTAGGCCTCGGCGCGGACTTCGTCAACATCGCCCGTGGCCTCATGTTCAACGTCGGCTGCATCCAGGCACAAGTGTGTCATACGAACCGGTGCCCGGTCGGTGTCGCGACGACGGACCCTAAGCTGCAACGGGCGCTCGTCGTTGACGAGAAGAGCTTCCGGGTGACGAACTATATCATCTCGCTCCGCGAAGGGCTGTACAACTTGACGGCCGCGGCCGGGCTCACGATACCGACCGAGTTCTCGGCCGAGCACATCATCTATAAGTATGACGACGGACGTGTGAAGCCGGGGACCGAACTGTTCGGGACGAGCGACGGCTAAGAGCTGCCGCTTTTTTGTCATCGCGAAATGTGAAAATTGCGGAATAGGCTGCGGATAGGGTTACGTTTTGACAAAGCGTGGAAATGATACATATCTAGCGAAATACGGATAGAGAGGCTGAACACTATGAACAACATCGACTTTTTGTCGGCTGACCACTATCGCGTGTTCAAACAACTGGCACGGCGGTTAGAAGACCCAGGGGCGGCGGGGAAAGAATATTTCTCGGCGCTGTATGTGATCGCGGGGAACGAGCGGGTGCGTGACATTCTGCTGCCGTACGTCAACCTCGAGACAGGGAGAATCAACACATCGACAATCATCGACGACAATACGTTCGATAAGGGCGAGCTCGTCCTCGTCAAACTTGTCATCCATCTGTACAACCATAAAGAATGGGTGCTGCCGACGGAACTGATCAGCCTGCCGCAAGAGGACTATCAGCTCGCGATGCAAGCGATCACGCTCTGTCGCGACGAACAGTTCGATAAAATAACCATTCCGGACGATGAAGAAGCCTGACATGGGCTTCTTTTTGGTTGTCGTCAAACCATCTTCAAGTTCATAACGTGAAATGTTTTATGCACGTCTGAAAGGGAAATTATTAAGTATATACATAGAGAGAGAATGAACGTTATGTCGTGAAATAAGCTATTCGTAAAGGGGATAGGGGCATGAATGGATTGAATCGATTCATTTTGGTCATCACGGGCATTGTCGGGTTGGTCAGTGTTGGGGTGCTGTTGCTCGGAGTCTATGACGTCCCACGACTCAGTTCCTATCTAGAACGGTGGCAAAATCAAGACGAGTACGTATACACCATCCTCGCAATCTCCATTTTCCTTGGCATTGTGTTTATCTTGATGCTTCTGACCGGACTCATCGCCAAATCGAAATCGGAACGATATACGATCGAGACAGGGGAAGGGCGAATCACCATCTCGACCGAGAAGATCGAGAAGATGGTGTACGAATCGTTGAAGACGTTCCAAGGCGTGCGGACGCCGGACGTCAAAGTCGACATCGATTCAAAGAAAGAGAGCGTCCACGTCCATATCGATTGTTCAGTCTTCAATCGTGACGGGCTGCCGACGCTCGGGAAAGAGATTCAGACGCACGTGAAAGAGCGGCTTGAAGCATTGCTTGAATTGCCGGTGACTGACGTGTCACTCCACATTCAAGATACGAAACGTCAAACGTCAGAACGAGTCGTATAAGGAGGTGCTGTGATGGATGTGAAAACGATGTTGTTTCCTTACCGATTCCGTCTGCTCGGAGTCGTTGTCGGGATTGTCATTGCGGTACTGTTCCTGACAATCGGCTTCGGCCAGACGCTTCTCATCGTGTCGCTGGCGTTTGTTGGATTTTTACTCGGCAAGTGGGCGGACGGTGTGCTTCGGGTAGACGAATGGGTGTCATTTTTCACGCGGAAGTAAACGGAACGAGTCAGTTCGAGGATTAGGAAGGGGAGAAGGGCCATGCAAAGCGAAAACACGAATGTCCAGAAGAGCGCGTCAGACGAAACGGTGCGTCAAAACAAGTTGACGTTTGAAGACCAAGTCATCAAAAAGATTGCGGGACTTGCGACTGGCGAGGTCCAAGGCATCTTGTCGATGAGCGGTGGCTTCATGAGCGGATTCGCAGACCGGTTCCGGAGTACAGAGGACATCACGAAAGGCATCGACGCCGAAGTCGGCGAACATCAAGTCGCGCTCGATTTACGGGTCATCGTCGAATACGGAAAGAGTATACCGGGCATCTTTAACGAGACCGTCGCCAAAATCAAGAAGGCGATGCATGACATGACCGGCCTTGATGTCGTCGAGGTGAATATGCATGTCGAGGACGTCATGACGCGGGCGGAGTTCGATGCGAAAAGTAAATCGAGTGAAGAAGGTACCGAGCCGAGCCGTGATCTTGCTTGACGAGGAGCACATAGGTGATGCTTCCTAGTGGAAAAACTTTAAATACTTTGAACAGGGTAGTGTCGTCCCGCGTGGGATGACACTACCCTGTTTTCTTTTTAAAGTCTAGCTACGTGTAGCCTGTCCAAAACAGGATACGGGCAAGGAAAAAGGATGCTTGGACAAAACGGAGGTTGTTCAGTACGTTCGACTGATCACAAAGAGCTTTTCGGGACTTGCGTGTTTTGTTGAAGCGTCATCATGATGCGGTGCGATTCACTCGTATCGAGATAGCTCGCCTCGTATTCGAACAGACCGCTTTCGAGCTCGGTCACACGGACGAGTCGGACGAGAAGCTCTGTCTTGTCACCGATTTGCGGCAAGAAGATCTTCAATTCGATGGCCTCGCTGACCGGCAAGCGGACCCGGGCGTGAAAATACAGCCCTTGCAGCCCGATCTTCGTCACGAGGATCGGGGTCGAGCCGATTGACAGCTCCCGGTCGTGGAACTTGTGAATCGTCACGCTCGCCTCGAGCGAGAACGCTTGTCGCGTGACGGCTGGGCCGACTGTCTCCGTCGTCGCTAGGAAGCGGTCCTCGAGCGCCCGTTCGAACTGCTCGGCGCCGAGCGGACGGCTGAACAAGTAGCCCTGGACGATGCGGCAGTTGAGGCGTCGGACGACATCGAGTTGTTCGAGCGTCTCGACGCCTTCGATGACGACGTCCATCGCAAACTCCTCGGCCATGAACAGGATCGTCCGCACGATCGCCTGTGACTTCTTGTTCTCATGCAAGTCAGCGGCGAACTGTTGATCGATCTTGATCGTCTTGATCGGATACTGCTGCAAATAAGAGAGTGACGAGTAGCCGGTCCCGAAGTCGTCGAGGGCGACACGGATATTGGCGGCGTCGAGCTGTTCGAGCGTGTCGTGAATCTTCCGATTATCGCTCAAGACATCGGTCTCTAGTATCTCGATCTCGAGCAGCGATGGCGTGAGCGTATAGCGGCGGAGCGCCCGCGTGACCGTCTCGGCATAGTGTCCATGTAACAGTCGTTTCGGTGACACGTTGATCGACACCGGGACGACGGGGAGGTCTTTGTCCTGCCAGTCGCGGAGATGGGCGCACGTATGATGGAGCACCCAATCGGCGAGTTGGATGTGGAGGTCGCTCTCTTCAGACAACGGGATGAAGTCGTTCGGCGGAATCCGTCCCCATTCGGGATGTTGCCAGCGGACGAGCGCCTCGGCCCCGACGATCCGGCCCGACCAGGCGTCGACTTTCGGTTGGAATTCAAGGAAGAGTTCGTCCTCTTCGATGGCGCGACGCAGATCGTTGCCGAGCTGATGTCGCCGATACGAGTCGATATTGAAGCTCGAGGCGTAAAAGACGAACCGGTCCATACCCGGCAAGTTCGTCCGGCCGAGTGCCGTGTTGGCGTACTGCAGCAGCTCTTCGGCGACGGTCGAGTCATGCGGATAGCGGCTGACCCCGATCGAGACGGGCGGGCGCCATTCGTACGGGCCGACTTGGATATGTTTCTCCCCGAGTTTGAGCAAAGACTGGCAGTTCATGATCAACGAGGGCTCGTCCGTGACATCGGGCAAGAGCAACATGAATTCGTCCCCCCCGAGATGACCGACGAAACTGCCGTTCGGCAATCGATGGAGCAGGGCCGACGTCGCCGCGGCGATCCAGTCATCTCCTACGGTGTAGCCGAAGTCGTGATTGATCCGGTGAATCGAGTTGAAGCTGATCGTCAGGACCGCGATGTGCTCGTATTGTTCCATCCGTTCGTCCAGCTCATGGAGAAACAGGCTCCGGTTCGGCAGACCGGTGAGCGAGTCGTGCATGGCGAGCTGCCAGATCTGTTCTTCTTGCGTCTTCAGACGGGTGATGTCGTGGGCGATACTGATGACGGCCATGACCGTACCGTCGTCGTCAAACTTCGGGATGAGGCGTTCCTCGACCCATTTGACGCTGTCGGTAAAGTTGGTCCGGTAGAGCACGGTCGTTTCCTGCCCCGCTTCGACACTTGTATGGGCGGCCCGGACTTTGGCCAAGTCGTTCCGATGGATCACGTGATGGCAAGATGTCGGGTCCTCGCTCATCGCTTGCGGTGCCGTCTGGAACAACGTCTCAAATCCGGCCGTATAAAACTCGAGCTTACCGGTCCGTAAATCTTTTCGGTAAATGGACGCCTCAACGTGCTTGTATAAGTCGCGAAGCCGTTCCACCTCGCTCTTCAAGCGGTCGTCTTGCGTGATGTCCCGGGCGATCCCGTACACGCCGACGATCGAGTGGTTATTATAGGCAGGGATGTTGGTGATTTGCAGCTTTAACATGCGGCCGTCCTTCTGTTTCGCCATGCATGTGTATGTCTCTTCAGTTCCTGACAGGGCGCTTGCGAAATACGTTTGGATCCGTTCGGCGTCTGCTTCGGTCGTGAAGCGGGCGAAGTGCGTGAACAGTTCACGCTTCGTGTAGCCGAGCAAGAGCGACAATTTCTCGTTGGCGTCTACGATGTTCCCGTGAATGTCGAGCAAGAAGACCGGGTCGAGGTGTCCTTCGATGAAGTGGCGGTCGTTCGTGACGTCAGCGAGTGCGATCGGTAAGTCAGTGGCAGCCAATCGAGATTTGAGCGGATTGATCCAGTTGAACCGAGTCATAGTTTCCTCCTTAATCTGAATATATCGAGTCAGGAACGGTAAAGCATTCCTAATTTTCATTTCCAATCATTACAAAAACAGCAGCGTTTACAAATATACGCATAATTTGACGAGTAGTAAATATGTTTGAGTGAAGAGTCAATAAAACGGGAAAATAGACCTAAAACGTCGCGACATTAGAAGAATCGGGCGATCGTTTATATGTATGCACCAATATGAATGAAATCACATTATATATTTTTTGTGTATATTATTTCCATATAATGATAGCGGGGGGTGATCGTAGCGAGACTGTGATTCGAAGCGCTGAACGTGTCAGCCGACAGGCCAGCATACCCGTAATATGAAAACGAGCGAATCATGCGTCTCAAAGTATACACCTAATTCAAGGAACGGTCATAACATTCTTAAAAGCGATGTGCCGTCACATGATCGACGACTCGGCTCGCGCGGTGACATGCATGCCACGGACGAAACGTGAGGATAAATCGACCTTGTCCCTTGAGCTCGGGGTACCTTGTGCTCGCAGACGAGGGAGAGACCGAGCTTCGCCCGTTGCTTGACCAGATGAAAGATATGGTGCCGGAAAGCACCATCCAAGAAGACAGGCGGTTCATTCTTAGACGGTTAGAAGGTGCAGTCTGGTGAACAAATCAATGATCAGCTATGTCGCTGCCTTATTTTCGCTACTCTTGGTCGGAATTCTATTTGTCCAGTTGCTTAGACTCGACTATGGCCACCGGTTGATTCCGACCAAAGCCCATGAAGCGAGAGAGTTCAAAACGCTAGCGGGTGAGAGCAGAGAACTTGAAGGAGAGCCGATCGACATCTACATTCATCAAAACGAGGACGAATTGTCCGAGGCGATTTTGACGAACTTCAAATACGCGCTCGACTACGCCAAACTCCCATATACATCGATCACGGCTGCACAAATCGAGGAGCTCGACCGGTCGCCGCATAACGTGCTCGTCTTGAGCGGGGAAAACACGGAGCAGTGGCCGTACGAGACGATTAAACAATTCGTCGAACAAGGGGGGCGTCTCTATATCGCCGGACGTTTCATCGATGCGAAGTGGGCCGACCTCGTCGGTGTCAGCGATTTCGGGGACTTTCTGGATGGGGTCAACGGGCTTATCTTTGAACGAGAACTCTTCCCGGGCTATGTCGATCTGCCGCTAGACTCTGAATTGTTTATCCACAGTATCGCCGACGTCGAGCTCGCGGCGCGTTCTGACGTGCTGATCACGGCGAAAGATGAGCCGATTTTATCAAAATTAGGCGAGAATACGCCCACTTCTAAACGTTAAAGGCGAAGCCCTCGTGAAAGTGGGAGGTGAATCGCCAATCTCTCTTTTGGGTATAAATACCTAAAGGAGGTGAACATCATGTCGAAGCATAAAGCGTATAAATTCCGGATCTATCCGACAGCGGAGCAGGAAACCCTGATTGCCAAGACAATCGGCTGTTCACGCTTCGTCTTCAACCACTTCTTAGCGAAGTGGGAAGAGGCCCACAAGACGACGGGAAAAGGACTGTCCTACGGCTCCTGCTCGAAAGAAATCCCTTTGCTGAAGCAGGAGTTTGACTGGCTGAGGGAGGTCGATAGTACTTCTGTGCAAAATAGCGTCAAACATCTGGCCGAGGCGTTTGAACGCTTCTTCAAGAGGCAGAACGAACGGCCACGGTTCAAGTCGAAGCGGAACCCTGTCCAATCCTACAGGACCAACATCCAAGGCAAGTCTCAACTTCCTGAGGTGTCGATCGTCGGCGACCGGCTCAAACTGCCGAAATTGAAGTGGGTCCGGTTCGCCAACTCGAGGCAGGTCGAGGGCCGCATCTTGAACGCCACAATCCGGCGTAACGCCTCAGGCAAATACTTCGTCTCCCTCCTCGTCGAGCAGGAAATCGACGAACTGCCGAAGACCGGCTCAACCGTCGGCGTCGACGTCGGACTCAAGAACTTCGCCATCCTGTCTGACGGCACGGTGTACCAAAACGACCGCTATTTCCGCACGCTTGAGAAGAGACTGGCGCGCGAGCAGCGCAAGCTCTCCCGCCGTCAGCTCATTGCCTTGGACAAGAACATCAAGCTGTCCGAGGCGAGAAACTATCAGAAACAAAAACGCAAGGTCGCCCGCATCCATGAGAAGATCGCCAACAAGCGTACCGACTTCCTGCACAAGGTATCGACCGAGATCGTCAAAAACCACGACGTCATCGGCATCGAGACCTTGCAGGTGAAGAACATGCAGAAGAACCGCAAGTTGGGCAAGTCCATCTCCGAAGTCAGTTGGTCGGAGTTCTTCCGCATGCTCGAATACAAGGCGGACTGGTACGGGAAGACCGTCGTGAAGGTCGGCAAGACCTTTGCCTCGAGCCAGCTCTGTTCGAGTTGTGGCCATCAACACAAAGACGTGAAGCATCTTGGTCTGCGTGAGTGGACATGCCCGGGCTGCGGGATCCACCACGACCGCGATGTGAACGCAGGACTGAACTTGAAACGAGAGGCTGAACGAATCTTGGCTATAAATGATAGTTTTAAGATGTCCTAAAACGTTGGGATAACAATGTACAATTTCGTCTCCTTCTCGCATACTTGTTCACGAGGTGAACGACTATGCAAATTCAATTAAACGTAGACACGACGTTCG
>NZ_SJUS01000019.1:0-63518 GCF_004337085.1 Exiguobacterium sp. SH5S13
GATGAGATTTCCCTTTGAGCAATCAAGAAAGACCCCTCAGAGACGATGAGGTAGATAGGTCATGGGTGGAAGCACGGCGACGTGTGGAGCTGAATGATACTAATCGGTCGAGGCTTTGATCTAGAAACGGTTTGAACTTGATGAGTCTTCAGTTTTCAGGGAACAATCCCTTGTCTGGTGGCGATAGCGAAGCGGCCACACCCGTTCCCATGCCGAACACGGAAGTTAAGCGCTTCAGCGCCGAAAGTAGTTGGGGGTCTCCCCCTGTGAGGATAGGACGTTGCCAGGCCATATGAAAGACGACCAAGCACATGCTTGGTCGTCTTTTCTTTTGAGCGACTACGCATTTGCGTCGTCGCTTTTCGTTTGCCTTTTTTTAAATCAGTGATAGAATAAAATCAAAAGTCAAAGATGGTCAGAGGGTGGTGGAGATGAGAAACATATCTGATGTAATCGAACAGTATTTGAAGCAAGTGCTGAAGGAAAGTCAGGCAGAAGCGATTGAAATCAAACGACAAGATATCGCGAAACGTTTTGAATGTGTTCCGTCTCAAATCAACTATGTCATCAATACACGTTTTACGGTCGAAAAAGGCTACCTTGTAGAAAGTAAGCGAGGTGGGGGCGGTTATATTCGAATTCGTCGTGTCATTCTTCACGAGAAACAAGACTTGCTGACGAGTTTAATGGACATTTTACAAGACCATCCTCGTCTGACGGAACAACTTGTTGAAAACATTTTGATCCGTTTATTTGAAGAAGGTATGTTGAGCGAGCGGGATGTCCGTTTACTGTACCACTTGTTGTCCGACGAAACGCTCGGCTTGAACGCCGACGACCGCTATCTGATTCGAAGACAGCAGCTACTCGCCCTGATGAAGTTACTTAGTTATCACTGACGGAGGCTTAAGACATGTTATGCGAACGGTGTAAACGGCGTCCTGCCGTCAATGAAGTCGTTATGTTGGAAAACGGGGTCCCAGTCGAACGAAAACTATGTCGGAACTGTACAGTCGAAGTGATGGCCGATTACGTTCCTGTCGTGAAGCGGTGTCCAACTTGCCAGATGACACAGAGCGAGATGACGCATCTAAGAAAAGCGGGCTGCGCCTCATGCTACACGGTCTTCCGTGAAGAGTTGATTAAAATGACACGTCAGTACCAGCAAGGGCATGACCATCATGTCGGGTCGGTACCTGACGCGTTACGCACACCGGATGAGCGAATCGGCGAACGTCTTGTAAAGTTAGCAGGGGAGTTAGAATGGGCCGTCGAACAAGAAGATTATGAACGAGCGGCACGCATCAAAAAAGAAATGACGCAACTGAAAGGGCAAGGTGAGGCGTGATGGAGACATTCCTCAAACATCCACTCGGTCCAAAAATGAAAGAACGGGCCAAGCTTGATGATCTTGTCATCTCGACACGAATTCGTTTGGCACGCAATTTAAAAGACATCGTCTTTTCTCCGACATTGTCTCAAGAAGGACAGCGTCAGCTATGCGAACGCATCGAGACGGCCTTGGGCGGCTTACAAGGCTTTGAATATTTGCATATGCGCGCCTATGATCAAGTGACGCGGCAAGCTCTCGTCGAAAAGCATTTGATCAGCCCGACGATTGCGGAAAAAGATGAGAGTGCTGTTTTCCTGAGTGAAGACGAGACGATCAGCGTGTTGATTAACGAAGAAGATCATTTGCGCATCCAAACGTTGCTTCCCGGCTATCAAGTCCAAGAAGCGTTCGAACTTGCGAAACGAGTCGACGCGCTCTGTGGCGAGTCGCTCCCATACGCTTTCGATGAAGAGCTTGGCTATTTGACGACGTGTCCGAGCAACATCGGTACCGGACTTCGCGCATCGGTCATGCTGCACCTGCCGGGTCTGACGTTAACGGGACGAATAACTCCTATATTAGTAGAACTTCGCAAACTCGGATACACGATTCGAGGACGTTACGGAGAAGGCAGTGACGCAGCCGGGCGTTTGTTCCAGTTATCGAATCAACGGACGCTTGGTAGCGATGAATCGCAGTTGTTATCTGATTTTATGGAAATCACAGAACAAGTCGTCCACGCGGAACGTCAAGCCCGAGAACAACTCCTGAACAGTAATCAAGATGAATTGGAAGATCAGTTTTATCGTTCTTACGGGATTTTACGGTATTCCAAATTATTGTCGTCGACAGAGGCGATTGAACGGTTATCCGATTTACATTTAGCGAGTGACCTCGGTATTTTGTCCGACTGGAGTCCACCGCAGTTTCATGATTTGATTGTCCGCCTACAATCAGGTTTCCTACAAAAACATTTCGGGAAAACATTATCTACGAAAGAACGAGATCGCGAACGAGCGACTCTCGTACGTCGAACGTTAGATCATGGTTTAGTTTGATCCAACTCTAAGGAGGTTTTGTCAATGATGTTTGGTCGATTTACAGAACGAGCTCAGCGCGTATTAGCTTTAGCACAAGAGGAAGCGGTACGACTTGGCCATCATAATATTGGTACGGAACATATCTTGCTCGGACTTGTCCGTGAAGGTGAAGGGATTGCTGCCAAAGCGTTGTTCGCCCTCGGTCTAACTTCTGAGAAGATTCAACAAGAAGTCGAGGCGTTGATTGGCCGTGGTTCTGAGAACGGGTCGACAATCCACTACACGCCGCGTGCGAAAAAAGTAATCGAGCTCTCGATGGATGAAGCCCGTAAACTCGGTCATTCTTACGTCGGGACAGAGCATATTTTACTCGGATTGATTCGTGAAGGCGAAGGCGTCGCTGCCCGCGTCTTGAACAACCTTGGTATCAGCTTGACGAAAGCACGGCAACAAGTGCTTCAACTTCTCGGGAACACGGAATCGTCGTCAAACGCATCACAACCAGGCACGAGCGCTGCGACACCGACACTTGATGGCTTGGCCCGCGACTTGACGCAACAAGCCCGTGAGTCACGTCTCGACCCTGTTATCGGCCGTGCCGGTGAAATTCAACGGGTCATCGAAGTGTTGTCTCGCCGGACGAAGAACAACCCGGTCTTGATTGGAGAGCCAGGTGTCGGTAAGACGGCAGTTGTCGAAGGACTCGCGCAACAGATCATTAACAATGAAGTGCCGGAGACGCTTCGCAACAAACGCGTCATGGTGCTCGACATGGGTACGCTCGTCGCGGGAACGAAATACCGCGGTGAGTTTGAAGACCGATTGAAAAAAGTCATGGACGAGATTCGCCAGGCCGGCAACGTCATTCTCTTCATCGACGAGTTACACACGTTGATTGGGGCGGGTGGAGCCGAAGGGGCGATCGATGCCTCGAACATCTTGAAACCGTCGCTCGCGCGAGGTGAGCTCCAATGTATCGGTGCAACAACGCTTGACGAGTACCGGAAATACATTGAGAAGGATGCCGCACTCGAACGCCGCTTCCAACCGATTCAAGTGAATGAGCCGACGACGGACCAGGCTGAACAAATTTTGTTCGGTTTGCGTGACCGCTATGAGGCTCACCACCGTGTCACAATTACGGATGAGGCGATTCATGAAGCGGTTGTCTTATCTGACCGCTATATTTCGGACCGGTTCCTTCCAGATAAAGCGATCGACCTCGTCGACGAAGCGGCTTCGAAAGTTCGCCTCCGTTCATTCACGGCGCCGCCGAACTTAAAAGAGCTTGAAGCACGTCTCGAATCGATCCGTAAAGAAAAAGATGCGGCCGTCCAGAGCCAAGAGTTTGAAAAAGCGGCTTCGCTTCGTGATACAGAACAGAAGCTTCGCGATGAACTCGAGCACCTCAAATCAGAATGGCAGAACAAGCAAGGTAATGAAAAGCTTGAAGTGACGAAAGAAGATATCGCTCAAGTCGTCGCAAGCTGGACGGGTGTGCCGGTGACAAAAATTGCCGAAGAGGAGACAGACCGTCTCCTCAAGCTCGAGTCGATCTTACACGGTCGGGTCATCGGTCAAGATGAAGCCGTCAAATCAATCTCGCGTGCGATTCGCCGGGCCCGGGCCGGACTGAAAGATCCGAAACGTCCGATCGGGTCATTCGTTTTCCTCGGACCGACCGGTGTCGGGAAGACGGAACTAGCGCGTGCTGTCGCTGAGGCGCTCTTCGGTGACGAGGATGCGATCATCCGAATCGACATGTCGGAGTATATGGAAAAACATGCGACGAGCCGTCTCGTCGGGTCGCCTCCAGGGTATGTCGGATACGAAGAAGGCGGTCAGTTGACGGAGAAAGTTCGTCGTAAGCCATACTCGGTCATCTTGCTTGATGAGATTGAGAAAGCTCACCCTGAAGTGTTCAACATCTTGCTCCAAGTGCTCGATGACGGGCGTCTGACCGACTCGAAAGGTCGTACGGTCGACTTCCGTAACACGGTCATCATCATGACGTCAAACGTCGGTGCGGCCGCACTTAAACGGAACAAATATGTCGGTTTCACCGTCGAAGATGACGTGAAACGTGAATATACGGAAATGAAAGATAAAGTCATGGAAGAATTGAAAAAAGCGTTCCGGCCTGAGTTCTTGAACCGGATCGACGAGATCACCGTCTTCCATTCGCTTCAAAAAGAGCATATCCAAGAAATCGTCAAACTTATGGCGAAGACGCTCACAGACCGACTTGGCGAGCAAGGCATCGATTTCACCTTGACGGAATCGGCGCTTGAGAAGATTGCCGTCGTCGGCTATGACCCTGAGTACGGGGCTCGTCCGCTCCGCCGTGCGCTCCAGCGCGAGGTGGAAGACCGACTCTCAGAATCGATGCTCAGCGGGGAAATCACGAAAGGCAGTAAAGTGGCTCTCGATGTTCAAGATGGTGAATTCATTGTCCGCAACGAAGGTGTCGTCCAGTAAATACGGAGCTCCCTCTCTCTTTTGAGGGGGCTTTTTTAGACAGAAGGGAATAACATGGCAAAAATTAAAACGAAGTACGTATGTCAGTCTTGTGGCTATGAATCCGCAAAATGGATGGGCCGTTGTCCGGGATGTAACGAGTGGAACACGCTCGTCGAAGAATTTGTTGAAGAAAAGAAAGCGAAACGGGGAGCTGCGTTTGTCCATAGTTCGTCGCGACAACTGAAGCCAGAGCGTCTCTCAGACGTCGTTTCCCAAGAAGAAACACGTGTGCATACGAACAGTCAAGAGTTCGACCGGGTGCTCGGGGGTGGAATTGTCCCGGGCTCGCTCGTCCTCGTCGGTGGGGACCCGGGGATCGGGAAGTCGACAATTCTCCTGCAAGTGAGTGCACATCTCGCCCATAGCGGTCGGAAAGTGCTATATATTTCCGGGGAAGAATCGTTGAAGCAGACAAAGCTGCGCGCGGAACGACTCGGGTTACCGACACAGGATTTATATGTTCTCGCCGAGACGGACATGCTCATGATCGAACGGGTCATCGATGAAGAGGAACCTGGGTTCGTCATTATTGACTCGATTCAGACGGTATATATGGATGAAATCCAATCGGCGCCAGGAAGCGTCGCCCAAGTACGGGAATGTACGGCTGCGCTGATGAAAATTGCCAAGACACGAGGGGTCGCCGTCTTTATCGTCGGCCACGTGACGAAGCAAGGGTCGATTGCCGGACCGCGTCTGCTCGAGCATATGGTGGATGCTGTTCTGTATTTTGAAGGAGAACGTCACCACACGTTCCGGATTTTACGGGCCGTCAAAAACCGGTTCGGTTCAACGAACGAGATTGGAATATTCGAGATGAAAGAAGGCGGCCTTGAGGAAGTGCTCAACCCGTCAGAGATTTTCCTCGAAGAACGGACGGCAGGCGTCTCAGGCTCGACGGTCGTCGCGTCGATGGAAGGGACACGGACGGTACTCGTCGAGCTGCAGGCACTCATTTCCCCGACGTCGTTCGGGAACCCGCGCCGGATGGCAACGGGAATCGACCAAAACCGGGTCGCCCTTCTCATGGCCGTGCTGGAGAAACGTTCGGGTCTCTTGCTGCAAACGCAAGACGCTTATTTGAAGGCGGCGGGCGGGGTCAAGCTCGATGAACCGGCGATTGACTTGGCGATTTGTATTTCCATCGCCTCGAGTTTCCGGGACCGCCCGACTCGTCCGACTGATGTCTGCATCGGCGAGGTCGGGTTGACCGGGGAAGTGCGCCGTGTGTCACGGATTGAGCAACGTGTCGCGGAAGCGGCCAAGCTCGGTTTCACACGTGCGATCATTCCGAAGAATAACCTAGGGGGCTGGACCGCCCCGCCTGGTATCGATGTGGTCGGTGTCAGTACTGTCGATGAAGCGCTCCAACTCGCCATCCCGTTTTGATGGGGCGCTTCTGGCAGTTTTTAACGCTTTGTAACGAACGCGTTTATAAGAACCGTGTTACAATATAGGTGTTATTTTTTTGAAATTTTAATTCAATAGAAGGAGGTGGAATGAGTGAAGATTTCAGTGCGACTCGGATTTATTTTGATTGGACTCGTCGTCGGGTGGTTTGGCATGATCGAAGCGATGGTGCTTCTTGATGACCTCGGGGTCAGCGTGCCGGCATGGTTGACGATTCCTTACGTTGCTAGTTTGATTGGTGGACTTATCTTCTTCATTCTCAGTTTATTTTTGACTGATGCAATCGTCAAATTTATCCGTTTTGTCGAAGAACGGCTCGTCCATTTACCGGTCGGCGATATTTTATTCGGCTCAATCGGATTGATCATCGGTTTATTGATTGCCTTTTTGATCAGTGTATCGCTTGAGGTCACGGACATCTTCTTACTCAGTAAGATTGTTCCGATTTTTGTGACTGCCCTGTTCGGTTACTTTGGATTTGCCGTTGGTTACCGGAAGCGGAACGAATGGATCAAGTTGTTCGTGAAAAGTGAACGGGACAAGCCGGAAGCGGAACCGTTACGCCGCTCGAACGACAAGATATTAGATACGAGTGTGATCATCGATGGTCGGATCGCCGATATTTCGAAGACCGGATTCATCGAAGGGACGCTCATCGTTCCTCAGTTCGTCATCGGAGAGTTGCAGTACATCGCCGACTCGTCGGATACGCTTAAACGGAATCGAGGCCGACGCGGTCTGGATATTTTAAAAGAGCTCCAAAACAACGATCGAATCGAGGTCGAGATTTACGATGGTGACTTTGAAGACGTAGCCGAAGTCGATATTAAATTGATCAAGCTCGCCGAGTTAAAGAAAGGCATTGTCGTGACGAACGATTACAACTTGAATAAAGTGTGTGAAGTCCGAAACGTACCGGTGCTCAACATTAATGATTTGGCCAACTCGGTCAAACAGATCGTCATTCCCGGAGAAGAGATGGTCGTGACGGTCATCAAAGAAGGGAAAGAACAAAACCAAGGGGTCGCTTACCTCGAAGACGGGACGATGGTCGTTGTCGAAGGCGGACGCAAGCTCATCTCGAAGACACTTCCTGTCGTCGTGACGAGCGTACTCCAAACATCCGCGGGCCGAATGATTTTTGCTCGCCCTGAATAAGTATGAAAAAAGAGACGCATCAGCGCTCTCTTTTTTCACGAAGAGAGGTGAACGTGATGGTACGTTACACGGTCGTCATCCCGGCTGCCGGGAAAGGCAAGCGCATGGGAGCCGATGAGAACAAGTTGATGTTGTCGCTCCAAGGAAAACCGATCATCGTCTGGACCGTCGAGGCGTTTGCGAAAGACACATGGTGTGAACAGATTGTTCTGGCGATTCGTCCGGAAGAAGAAGCCTGGTTCGCGCATGAGTTACGTCACGTCCCGACGCCGATTACGTACGTGGCAGGCGGGGAAGAACGGCAACAGAGCGTTCGAGCCGGTTTACAGACAATCGACACGGACGGAGTTGTGTTGATCCATGACGGGGCCCGGCCGTTCGTTCGAATCAGTCAGTTGCATCAAGTAGCGGAAGCGGCTCAGACGAAAGGGGCCATTTTAGCCGTTCCAGTGAAAGATACGGTGAAACAAGTGACCGCGGGGACGATTACGCAAACTGTTCCCCGTGAGACACTTTGGCTCGCTCAGACACCGCAAGCGTTTCCTGTGGCTGACATCCGGGCGATTCATGACCAGGCAGAATCATCCCGATTCATCGGGACTGATGATGCGAGCTTGTTCGAGTGGTCAGGGAAAGAAGTCACCGTCATTCCAGGTGACTATCACAACATAAAAATGACGACCCCTGAGGATTTGTTGTTCGGGGAAGCGATCTTGACGAAGGAGGACTATCGATGAGAATCGGACAAGGTTTTGATGTACATGCGTTCGCAGAAGGGCGCCCGCTTATATTAGGAGGGATCGAGATTCCCCACGACCGCGGTTTGCTTGGACACTCGGATGCCGACGTGTTACTTCACACCATCGCAGATGCGGCGCTCGGTGCCATCGCGGCAGGGGATATCGGCAAACACTTCCCGGATACGGATCCCGATTTTAAAGATGCAGACTCGAAAGTGTTGCTCCAACACGTATGGCAACTCGTCAAGGCAGAAGGGTATGTGCTCGGCAACGTAGACGCGACCGTTATGGCGGAACGGCCGAAGCTCCGGACGTATATCGATGACATGCGCGCGGTCATCGCCGAACTGCTTGAAGCTGATATTAGCCAAGTGAACGTGAAAGCGACGACGACGGAACGGTTAGGTTTCACGGGACGTGAAGAAGGAATCGCCGCCCAGGCGGTCATCTTGCTCAACCGTGCTTGAAAAAAGTGGTATACTATTTGGGCAGAAGAGAAGAAAGGTGGAAATATTATGAGTGAAGTGCGTGTACGCTATGCGCCAAGTCCGACGGGTCACCTTCATATCGGGAACGCCCGGACCGCGCTATTTAACTATTTATATGCTCGCCACGCAGGCGGGAAAATGATTCTTCGGATCGAGGACACGGATCAAAAACGAAACGTCGAGAACGGTGTCGAAAGTCAGATGAAGTACTTGGAATGGCTCGGTATCGAGTGGGATGAAGGTCCAGGTCGCGATGGCGATTACGGTCCATATTTCCAAATGGAACGACTCGATCTCTACAATAAACACGTGAACGAGTTGATGGACAAAGGGCTCGCTTATAAATGCTACATGACGTCAGAAGAACTCGAAGCGGAACGCGAGGCACAGATCGCACGCGGTGAAGCACCACGCTACTCGGGAGCACATCGCGACTTGAGCGACGCTGAGCGCTCGGCGTTTGAAGCCGAAGGACGGAAGCCGTCGATTCGGATTCGAGTGCCAGAACAGGTTACGTACAAATGGACAGACGTTGTCAAAGGCGACGTTTCGTTCGAGTCGAAAGACTTCGGAGACTGGGTCATCGTCAAGCAAGACGGGATCCCGACGTACAACTTTGCCGTCGTCGTCGATGACTACTTGATGAAAATCAGCCACGTGTTGCGCGGGGATGACCATATCGCGAACACACCGAAACAGATGATGGTATACGATGCACTCGGATGGGAGTATCCGGCGTTCGGTCACATGACATTGATCTATAACGAGAACCATAAGAAGCTCTCGAAACGTGATGAGTCGATCATCCAGTTCATCGAACAATATGCAGACCTCGGATATCTCCCTGGTGCGCTCTTCAACTTCATCTCGCTTCTCGGTTGGTCTCCAGTCGGTGAAGAGGAAATCTTCACGAAAGAAGCGTTTATCGACATGTTCGACGCGGGCCGTCTATCGAAGAGTCCGGCCGTATTCGACCAGCATAAGCTCGCTTGGATCAACAGTGTCTACATGAAGCAGGCTTCGCTTGACGAAGTGGTGGCACTCAGTTTACCATTCTTACAAGAAGCAGGACGATTGCCTGAAGCCTTGTCAATGGAAGAGGCGGACTGGGCCACAGCGCTCATCGCTCTTTATAAAGAACAAATGACACACGGTGCCGAAATTGTACCGTTGACAGACTTGTTCTTTAAAGACGAGGTCGAGTATGACGAGGCGGCGAACGCGGTGCTTGCCGGTGAAGCGGTGCCGGCTGTACTCGCCGAGTTTAAAACGCAACTCGAGGCGATCGAGGACTTCACACCGGAAGCTATCAAGGCGGCTACGAAGGCCACTCAAAAAGCGACTGGGCAAAAAGGAAAGAACTTGTTCATGCCAATCCGTGTCGCCACGACCGGACAAACACATGGACCAGAACTTCCAAACGCGATTGCGCTGATTGGCAAAGAGCGTGTGTTGGCACGTCTCACAACATTATTAGCTTAAAGGCAACGATGAGGAAAGTAAGCGGGTTGACACTTGTCAGAGACTAGAACCTAGGCTGGAAGTTCTAGAAGCGTCCCCCGTCGAAGTGCACCTCGGAGCCGTTCCGGCGATATGTAGTCGGGACCGCGACTCGGCGTTAACGAGACTTGAGAGGGGAACTTTCCCAAACAGAGTGGAACCGCGCTTACGGCGTCTCTGTGCCTTGGCACAGGGGCGTCTTTGTTTTTGATATGGAAAAGGAGAACAATTATGGGATTTTGGAAAAGTGTGAGCGCCGACATCCGGAACGTGCTCGAACTCGATCCGGCTGCCCGCTCAAAAGCAGAAGTCGTATTGACGTATCCAGGCCTCCATGCCTTATGGTCGCATCGGATCGCGCATGGGTTGTGGACTCGCAATATTAAACTATTGGCTAAAATGATTGCCCAGACGAGTCGCTGGGTGACCGGGATTGAGATTCATCCGGGTGCCATCATCGGCGAAGGTGTCTTTATCGACCACGGATTCGGGATCGTCATCGGGGAGACGGCCATCATCGGCAACAACGTCACCATCTATCAAGGCGTGACGCTCGGCGGAACCGGCAAAGAAAAAGGGAAGCGGCATCCGACCATCGGGAACGATGTGCTCATCTCGGCCGGCGCGAAAGTGCTCGGTAATATCACGATAGGCGATTGCGTCAAAATTGGGGCCAGTTCGGTCGTCTTAAAAGATGTCCCGTCAGACTCGACCGTCGTCGGGATCCCGGGACGTGTCGTCATCCGCAACGGGGAGCGGGTCAAACAGCACGACCTCGACCATCGCTTACCGGACCCGGATCGTGAATGCCAAGAGCGGTTAGAGAACGCCGTGGCTGATTTGGAACGCAAGTTAGCATTACTCGAGAAACAGATGGAGGAGAAGTCACATGATTCAGTTTTACAACAGCCTCACGAATAAGAAAGAACCGTTCAACCCGATCGTTCCTGGGAAAGTGTCCATGTACGTATGCGGACCGACCGTCTATAATTATATTCACGTCGGAAACGCCCGTCCGGCCATCGCATTCGACACGGTACGGCGCTATTTGACATACCGAGGCTACGACGTGAAGTACGTCCTCAACTTTACCGATGTGGATGATAAGATCATCCGTACGGCGAATGAGCTCGGTGAAGATGTCGGAACGCTGACGAACCGCTATATCGACGCTTATTTGGCGGATACGGGTGCGTTGAACGTCTTGCCAGCGGACGTGCATCCACGTGTCACCGACACGATGGAGGAAATCATCGACTTTATCCGTAACTTAGAGGATGAAGGCTACGCCTACGCATCAGAAGGCGATGTCTATTTCCGGACGCGTAAGTTTGAAGAGTATGGCAAGCTCAGCCAACAGTCGATTGAAGACCTTCGGGCCGGGTCACGTGTCGATGTCGGGGAGAAGAAGGAAGACCCGCTCGACTTCGTGCTCTGGAAAGCGGCCAAACCAGATGAGCCGGCTTGGGACAGCCCGTGGGGACAAGGACGCCCCGGCTGGCATATCGAATGCTCGGCCATGGCGAAGAAGCACCTCGGCAAAACGATCGACATTCACGCAGGCGGGCATGACCTCAAATTCCCGCACCACGAGAATGAGATTGCACAGTCTGAGGCGTGCAACCATACGAAGTTTGCGAACTACTGGCTCCACAACGGCTTCATCAACATCGAGAACGAGAAGATGTCGAAATCACTCGGGAATTTCCTGCTCGTCCACGAGGCGTTAAAAGAAGTCGACGCGATGGTGCTCCGTTTCTTCATGTTATCGGTCCACTACCGTCATCCGATCAACTATAGCCGCGAGCTGATCAATCAGGCCGCTAACGGATGGGACCGGATCAAGGAAGCGTACCATAACGTCGAATACCGTCTGTCGGTCACGGCCGGCCTCGTTGAACCGAGCGAGGCGATGGAGCGAAAACTTGCGACGGTGAAAGCAGCATTTATCGAAGCGATGGATGATGATATCAACACGGCGAATGCCGTGACAGTATTGTTTGATTTAGCAAAAGAGGCAAACATCTACGCCAAAGCAGACCATGTCTCGAAAGATACGCTCGAGCAAGTGCTCGACTTGTTCAAGGAATTGACGGGCGTACTCGGGTTGACGATTGAAGTGGAAACAGAACTACTCGACGCCGAGGTCGATCAGTTGATTCTCGAGCGGAATACGGCTCGAGCAGATCGTAACTTTGCCCGTGCCGACGAGATCCGTGACTTGTTGAAACAACAAAATATCCAGCTCGAAGATACGGCGCAAGGCGTACGGTGGAAACGATCATGACGAATGCGAATCAACTAAACGCGCTCGCCCTCGCTTATATGGGCGACGCAGTGTATGAGATGGCGGTACGAAAACGACTGCTCGGCAAAGGGTTGACGCGACCGAACGACCTCCATCGCGGGGCCGTCCGTTACGTGAATGCAACCGCGCAAGCGAGTGTCGTCACCCACTGGTTAGAGACGGGTATCTTGAACGAGGACGAGACAGCGATCGTCCGGCGCGGTAAAAACGCGAAATCAGGGTCGATCCCGAAACGCACTGACGTCCACACGTACCGCTACTCGACAGCTTTTGAGGCATTGATCGGCTACACATATCTAATAGAAAGAAGGGATCGTCTTGAAGAACTCATCGAACAGGCACTCACATGGCTCGAAACCGAGCAACCCGAAACGACATGAAGGAGGACGAGCGAACGATAAGCGTTCGTTCGACCGTCCGAGAGGCGAACGGGGCGACCGTCCGCACCGTCAAAAGCCGGAACGCCCGGACTATCAAGAAGTTGACGTCCTTGAAGAAGGCATCGATTTCTTATATGGACGTAATCCAGTAATCGAGGCGCTTCGGAGCGGACGGGATATGAACAAAGTCTTTATCATGGAAGGGCAGCACAAAGGGCCGCTCGCCCAAATTATCGGCATGGCCAATGAGGCCTCGGTACAGATCTCGTTCGTCCCGAAGACGAAGCTTGAAAAAATGGCTGGCAGTGAACACCATCAAGGCGTCGTCGCGGCCGTTGCGGCTTACGAGTATAAGACGCTTGACGATATGTTCGCGCTGGCCGAGTCTAAAGGGGAGACACCGCTCTTTATTTTGCTCGATGAGCTAGAGGACCCGCACAACTTGGGATCGATTTTACGGACAGCTGACGCGGTCGGCGCCCATGGAGTCATCATTCCGAAACGGCGTTCGGTCGGCTTGACGCAAACCGTCGCGAAAGCCTCGACGGGAGCGATTGAATATATCCCGGTCGCGCGTGTCACGAACTTGACGCGGACGCTCGAAGAATTGAAAGAAAAAGGGATGTGGATCGTCGGAACTGACGCGAGTGAGAGTCAAGACTATCGTCGGCTCGATGGGAACATGCCACTCGTCGTCGTCATCGGCAGCGAAGGGAAAGGGATGGGCCGTCTCGTGCGCGAGGCGTGTGACTTCCTCGTCCATATGCCGATGGTCGGTCATGTCACGTCGCTCAACGCTTCGGTCGCAGCCGCACTTCTTCTGTATGAGGTGCATCGCTCTCGTAATCCGTTATCATGAGCCTGAAAAAGCGAGAATTACTCCTCGTCGATGGCTATAACATCATTGGGGCGTGGCCGCATCTTCGAAAACTGCGGGACATCGACTTCGATCAAGCTCGAAATGACTTGATTGAAGCGATGGCCGAGTATCAGGCCGCCACAGGCCGCATGGTGACGGTCGTCTTTGATGCCCACATGCGCTATGGGCGCGAATCGATCCAGAAGCGGAGCCGGGTCGAGGTCGTCTATACGAAGGAGAACGAAACGGCGGATGAGTGGATCGAACGGCGAGCCCATGAACTCGTGGACGATCGTTTAGTGACGTTATTCGTCGCCACAAACGACTTTACCGAGCAATGGGTCATCTTCGGTCAAGGTGCCCTCCGTGTCCCGGCGACCGAACTATTAAAGGATTGGAAGCAAGCGAAAGTGGCGATTGAGCAAGAGCGTCAGACGCTCGCGAGCGACCGGTCCAATCGAAAAACAATCGATATCCCGCCTGACGTCATGGCCCGTTTTGAAGAAATGCGGCGCCGTAAGTCGAACGGTGAGGATTCTCACTGACGAGTTCATACAATGGACTCGTTTTTTTGTTTTTAATTTGACATTTTTTTGGAAAGAAATGTTGTATACTATTAGTTGTATAAGTTACACCATATCTAATTGACGGAATTTTTTGAAATTTATTTGACGGTCGTTTTGTATGACGCCTATAATAAGAGCACTAACTTACATAGTTCATTATCAATAGCCGGGGGGTATGAAACATGAACGGATGGCCATACGAGCAGTTTGAAACGATGTCAGACGAAGAGCTCGTCTCTCTAGCGCGGAATGAAGGGGATAGTGATGCGCTCGAGTTTTTGATTGAACGTTACCGTTACTTCGTGCGGGCGAAGGCGCGGTCTTACTTTTTGATCGGCGCCGACCACGAGGATATCGTCCAAGAGGGAATGATCGGTCTGTATAAAGGCGTGCGTGACTATCGGGATGAACGCCTCGCTTCGTTTAAGAGTTTTGCCGAGATGTGTATCACCCGTCAGATGATCACGGCGATTAAGACGGCGACGCGTCAAAAACATATTCCGCTCAACTCATACGTCTCGCTCGACAAGCCGATCTTTGACGATGAGTCTGACCGGACGTTGCTCGACGTGATCTTGCCCCCGCATCCGAACGACCCGCAAGACTTGCTCGTCACGCGGGAAGAACAACTGTTCATGGAAGAGAAGATGGATGAGCTCCTCAGTGACTTGGAACGAAAAGTGCTTCGTCTTTATTTAGATGGTCGTTCGTATCAAGAAATCTCTGACGACCTTGACCGTCACGTGAAGTCGATCGATAACGCCTTACAGCGCGTGAAGAAAAAATTCGAGCGGCACGTTGATGTTAAAATGCTGACGAGTTAACTCGTATTGACCGCACGCCTCCTATGTGATACTTTTAAGGCAGCGCCTTGTCCGTAGACGCCAGTTACAGGAGGCGTTTTTTTTTCGCTCTTTTTTAATATGGAGCTGTCGAAAGGGGCGCTTATGGATGGCAAAGAAAGTAAGTCTCGAGTGCGCGGATTGCGGGTCAAGAGTTTACTCGACGACCAAGAAAGATGATGTGCAGACGCGGCTCGAGCTGAACAAGTTCTGCCGTCGTTGCAATGCGCATACAACACATCGAGAATCAAAGTAACGTAGATTGGCATTCAACGTAGGAGGAAGCTACCATGAACTTTTTGCGCGATGTATGGAAAGAGTTAAAGAAGACGAGTTGGCCGACTCGTAAAGAGCTCACAAAATATACCATCACAGTCATCGCGACGGTCGTCGTGATCG
The DNA here is from genome assembly GCF_004337085.1 of Exiguobacterium sp. SH5S13. Taxonomy (NCBI): domain Bacteria; kingdom Bacillati; phylum Bacillota; class Bacilli; order Caryophanales; genus Exiguobacterium; species Exiguobacterium sp. SH5S13. Next base: position 15,544 of record NZ_SJUS01000019.1, read on the forward strand.
GCCTGTTCGTGTTCGGCGTAGATACTGGTGTCAGTTATCTCGTCAACCTATTGATTAACTAAGGAAAGAGGTGAAAGCCGTGGAGAAACAATGGTTTGTTGTCCAGACGTACTCTGGCTTTGAGAACAATGTCAAAGAAAACCTAGAACGTCGAATCGGTTCGATGAACATGGAAGATAAAATTTTCCGCGTCCTCGTTCCGACCGAAACAACGCAAGAAGAAGTCACGTTGAAGAGTGGCGAAAAGAAAATTAAAGAGCGTGAAGTGAAAAACTTCCCTGGATACGTCTTCGTCGAGATGATTATGACAGACGATTCATGGTATGTTGTTCGTAACACGCCAAACGTAACGGGCTTCCTCGGATCAACCGGGGGCGGCGCCAAGCCGATCCCGCTCCAGCCTGACGAAGTGACGAACGTCCTTTCGCAGATGGGTCTGATTGAGAAGAAAGACCGTTATAACTATGAGCTTGGCGATCTCGTTCGTGTCAAAGAAGGCGCGTTCGAGAACTTTGAAGGTACGATTGATGAGATCGAAACTGACAAAGAGAAGCTCAAAGTCGTCGTCGACATGTTCGGCCGCGAAACAAAAATTGAGCTTGATTTCGAACAAGTTCAGAAAATTAACTAAAACCCACTTGCCATTCTCGGAAACGGATGGTACAATCGGAAATGTTTGATGTTGTGCTATATTTCAGTACAAACTCGACCTAATAGATTGAGTGGGAGGGCGCACAACGTCCAAGAAACCACATTTTAGACTTAAGGAGGTGTGTCTCGTGGCGAAAAAAGTTACTAAACTCGTTAAACTTCAAATCCCTGCTGGTAAAGCTAACCCAGCACCACCAGTTGGTCCAGCACTTGGTCAAGCAGGTGTTAACATCATGGGATTCTGTAAAGAGTTCAACGCTCGTACACAAGACCAAGCCGGATTGATTATTCCTGTAGTCATTACGGTATACGAAGATCGTTCGTTTACATTCATTACGAAAACTCCACCAGCTGCAGTTCTTTTGAAAAAAGCTGCTGGTATCGAGAGCGGTTCAGGAGAACCGAACCGTAAGAAAGTAGCAACGGTTAAGCGTGATAAAGTTCGCGAAATCGCTGAACTTAAAATGCCTGACCTTAACGCAGCGTCTGTAGAAACAGCGATGCTTATGGTTGAAGGTACTGCGCGCAGTATGGGTATTGTAATCGAAGACTAATTTATTAGTCTCTGGGATTGTCGGTGCATATTTTGCTCACCTTCAATCCCTTCATTATGTGGGAGGAAATTCCGCTAACCACAAGGAGGAAAAGAATCATGGGTAAAAAACACCAAGAAGCAGCTAAGCTTGTTGATCGCACGAAGTCTTACGACCTCGCAGAAGCGGTTGAACTCGTTCAAAAAACTGCAACAGCTAAGTTCGATGAAACAATCGAAATTGCTGTCCGTCTCGGCGTAGATCCGAAGAAAGCGGACCAACAAATCCGCGGTGCCGTTGTACTTCCACACGGTACTGGTAAAACACAAAAAGTTCTCGTCTTTGCAAAAGGCGAAAAAGTTAAAGAAGCTGAAGCGGCTGGCGCTGACTTCGTCGGCGATGCTGAGTACATCACTAAAATCCAACAAGGATGGTTCGACTTCGATGTTATCGTTGCGACACCTGACATGATGGGTGAAGTTGGTAAACTCGGTCGCGTTCTCGGACCAAAAGGCCTCATGCCTAACCCGAAAACAGGCACAGTCACGTTCGACGTTGCGAAAGCAATCGCGGACATCAAAGCTGGTAAAGTTGAGTACCGTGTTGATAAAGCCGGTAACATCCACGTACCAGTTGGTAAGAAGTCATTTGAAGCAACAAAACTCTCTGAGAACATCGAGACTATCCTCGAGACACTCATGAAAGTTAAGCCTGCTACTGCAAAAGGAACTTACCTCAAAAACATCGCGCTTTCTTCGACAATGGGTCCTGGTATCCGTGTCGCGACTGCCGATTTCATCAAGTAATTCACTTGAAATAAACTGTTGACAACGTGTGATGCCGCTGTTAAAGTAAAACACGTTCAACCGAATATGTTGGATTACCGCAGACAGAAGGTGGACATCGGTCCGTAAACCCTTCCGAGGTGTCTTTGCTCGAACTTGAGCCTGTTGTCACGGGTTTACTTTCAAACAATTACGCCCTCGTATGTCTTCATACGAGGGATTTCTTTTTGGAGAGCAGCCTCTCGTCCGGTATAAGAATTGACTAGGAGGTGCACAAACATGGCAAGCGAAAAAATCGTAGCTCAGAAATCGGTACTCGTTGATGAAATCGCTGAGAAAATGCAAGCAAGCGTTGGAACGATCGTTGTTGACTACCGTGGACTTACAGTTGAAGAAGTGACTACACTCCGTAAAACACTTCGTGACGCTGGAATCGAGTTCAAAGTATACAAAAACGGTCTCCTTCGTCGCGCGGCGACTCAGTCTGGTTATGACGGTCTCGATGAAGTCTTCACAGGTCCTACTGCAATCGCGTTCTCGAAAGAAGACGTTATTGCTCCAGCGAAGATCTTGAACGACTTCTCAAAAGAGCACAAAGCGCTCGAACTTAAAGGCGGAATCATCGAAGGCAAAGTAACTTCACTCGAAGAAGTTAAAGCCCTTGCAGAACTTCCATCACGCGATGGTCTTCTCTCGATGCTTCTCAGCGTCCTTCAAGCTCCGATCCGCGGGCTCGCAATCGCAACAAACGCAATCGCAGAACAAAAAGAAGAGCAGTCTGCTTAATCTTTGTCGCGTAGCGTAAAAAAACTTTTTACAACATCAAAGGAGGAAAACCATAATGGCTTTCAACAAAGAGCAATTCATCGAAGACCTCAAATCAATGACGGTTCTCGAACTTAACGAACTCGTAAAAACAATCGAAGAAGAATTCGGCGTATCAGCAGCAGCTCCAGTAGCAGCAGCAGGTGCAGGCGCAGCAGTAGCTGAAGAGCAAACTGAATTCGACGTAATCCTCACAAGCGCAGGTTCTGGTAAGATCAACGTAATCAAAGCAGTACGTGAACTTACTGGCCTCGGTCTTAAAGAAGCAAAAGCACTCGTTGACGGAACTCCGGCTCCAGTCAAAGAAGGCGTTTCTAAAGAAGATGCAGACGCAGTTAAAGCTAAGCTTGAAGAAGCTGGCGCATCTGTCGAAGTTAAGTAATCTAACTTTTACTTCACAACGTATAGAAGCTCGCTATGGCGAGCTTCTTTTATTTCCTTGAAGAGTGGGTTAGGAGGTTCAATGCATGGGAGATCATTACTATACGAACGATCCGAGTTCGAAAAGTGCCCCTGAGACGTGGACGTATGAGTTGCGAGGGAAGATGTATCGCTTCACCTCGGACCGCGGCGTGTTCTCGAAAGGATCGGTCGATTTTGGGTCACGTCTCTTAATCGAGTCATTTGAAGTGCCGGAAGTTGAAGGTCGCATTTTAGATGTAGGCTGCGGCTACGGTCCGATGGGGATCTCGCTTGCCGACGCCTCTGGGCGTGAAGCGCTTCTCGTCGACGTGAACGAACGAGCGCTTGCCTTGTCAGAGCAAAACGCCGCCCAAAACGGGGTGACGATCGAAACACGGCTTAGCCACGCATATGATGGAGTCGGAGGCGAGCAATTTGCCGCTATCGTGACCAATCCGCCGATTCGGGCCGGGAAGCAAGTGGTTCACACGATTTTAAGAGATGCGTACGCGCATCTCGTCATGGGCGGGGCACTCTACGTCGTCATTCAAAAGAAACAAGGAGCACCTTCTGCTAAGAAGTTGCTTGAAGATGTGTTCGGTCAGGTCGAGACGGTTGCCAAAGACAAAGGCTATTTTATTTTCCGGGCAATTCGCTCTTGACAAACGGTTGAGTCTTGTTGACTCGCTATAACGTATATGCTAACATTATAAAATGCCATTGGAATGGAATTCGCCTTGAATTGCCGCGTTTGCCGCTTTTTAGACGCGGAAAAAGGGCGACATTCAATGACAATGTTCGATTATTACGCCCGAAAAATTCGATAGAGAATTGGGGGTCTGAGAGGTGAATCAGTTGACTGGTCAACTTGTTCAGTACGGTCGTCACCGTCAGAGAAGAAGCTTTGCCCGTATCAGTGAGGTATTAGAGCTTCCGAATTTGATTGAAATTCAAACTGCTTCTTATGAGTGGTTCTTACGTGAAGGATTGAAAGAGATGTTTACCGACATTTCGCCAATCTCCGACTTCACTGGAAACCTCGTGCTTGAGTTCATCGATTACTCGCTTAGCGAGCCGAAATATTCGATTGATGACTCGAAGGAGCGCGACGTCACTTATTCTGCGCCATTGCGCGTGAAAGTACGTCTGCAAAACAAAGAGACAGGTGAGCTTAAAGAACAAGAAGTATTCATGGGTGATTTCCCGATTATGACAGAGTCGGGAACGTTTATTATTAACGGCGCAGAACGCGTCATCGTTTCCCAGCTTGTTCGTTCGCCGAGCGTCTATTACAATTCTAAACTCGATAAAAACGGTAAACGTGGTTTCGGTGCGACAGTCATCCCGAACCGTGGAGCATGGCTCGAACTTGAGACAGATGCTAAGGATATCGTTTATGTTCGTATCGACCGTACCCGTAAGATCCCGGTAACGGTGTTGTTGCGTGCTCTCGGATTTGGTACGGACCAAGAAATTATCGACCTTCTCGGGGATGATGAATATCTTCGGAACACCCTTGAAAAAGATAATACCGAGTCGACAGAGAAAGCGTTGATCGAGATTTACGAGCGTCTCCGCCCTGGTGAACCACCAACGGTTGAAAACGCAAAATCACTTCTCGTCTCACGTTTCTTCGACCCGAAACGCTACGACCTCGCAAACGTTGGTCGTTATAAGATGAACAAAAAACTTCATCTTAAAAACCGTCTCTTCGGTCAGAAATTGGCCGAGACGCTCGTTGACCCAGAGACAGGCGAAGTGATCGCCGAAGCTGGAACAATCCTCGACCGTCGCAACTTAGACCGCGTCCTTCCGCATTTGGAAAACGGTCTCGGTTACATGGACGCTGAGCCAACTGGCGGCGTTGCTGAAGGTGAGCCGTTTGGTCTCCAATCGATTAAAGTCATCTCACCAGATGACCCGGATGGAGAGCGTGTCTTGAACATTATCGGTAATGGCAACATCGACCGTAGCATCAAGCACGTCACACCAGCGGATATCATTGCATCGATCAACTACTTCTTCAACTTACTTCACGAAGTCGGAACAACAGATGACATCGACCACTTAGGAAACCGTCGTCTTCGTTCAGTCGGAGAACTTCTCCAAAACCAATTCCGTATCGGTCTTTCTCGTATGGAACGTGTCGTAAAAGAACGGATGTCGATTCAAGATCAAAATGCGATCACACCACAGGCGCTGATTAACATCCGCCCGGTAATCGCATCGCTGAAAGAGTTCTTCGGTAGCTCGCAGTTGTCACAGTTCATGGACCAAACAAACCCGCTCGCAGAGCTCACGCACAAGCGTCGTCTCTCTGCACTCGGACCGGGTGGTTTGACACGTGAGCGTGCCGGCTTCGAAGTTCGAGACGTTCACTATTCGCACTACGGTCGGATGTGTCCAATCGAAACACCTGAAGGACCGAACATCGGTCTCATCAACTCGCTTTCATCTTTTGCGAAAGTAAACGAGTACGGTTTCATTGAGACACCGTACCGCCGAGTCGACCCAGAAACAGGTCTCGTCACGAGCGAGATTCAATATATGACGGCGGATGAAGAAGATCTCTACGTCGTCGCCCAGGCGAACATGCCGCTCACTGAAGACAGTTACTTTGCAAACGAGCAAGTCCTTTGCCGCTTCCGCGGACAAAACTTGTCAGTTGAGCCAAGTCGAGTCGACTACATGGACGTTTCGCCGAAACAGGTTGTTTCTGCGGCAACAGCATGTATCCCGTTCCTTGAGAACGATGACTCGAACCGTGCCCTCATGGGAGCGAACATGCAACGTCAAGCTGTACCACTCCTTCAACCTGACTCGCCGATTATCGGTACTGGTATGGAGTACGTGTCAGCGAAAGACTCTGGGGCCGCGATTATCGCGAAATACCCAGGTGTCGTCGAGCGTGTCACAGCGCGTGAAATCTTGGTCCGCCGCACGTCTGACGTGAACGGAACAACGGTTTCAGGTGACCTTGACCGCTACAAACTTCAAAAGTACGTTCGTTCGAACCAAGGAACGTGCTATAACCAAAAGCCGATCATCGCTGCTGGTGACCAAGTCGAAAAAGGAGAAATCCTTGCTGACGGTCCATCGATGGATATGGGTGAGCTCGCGCTCGGCCGTAACGTCGTTGTCGCCTTCATGACTTGGGACGGTTACAACTATGAGGATGCGATCATCATGAGTGAGCGCCTCGTGAAAGATGACGTCTACACTTCGATTCACATCGAGGAGTATGAGTCAGAGTCACGAGACACGAAACTCGGACCTGAGGAAATCACACGTGATATTCCGAACGTCGGTGATGACGCGCTTCGCAACTTGGACGATCGTGGGATCATCCGCATTGGTGCGGAAGTGAAAGATGGCGATATCCTCGTCGGGAAAGTCACGCCTAAAGGTGTAACTGAACTGACGGCGGAAGAGCGTCTCTTGCATGCGATCTTCGGTGAGAAAGCCCGTGAAGTCCGTGATACGTCACTCCGTGTACCAAACGGCGGCGACGGCATCATCTTGGACGTCAAGGTGTTCGACCGTGAGAACGGCGACGAACTTTCACCAGGTGTGAACCAAATGGTTCGTGTCTACATCGTTCAAAAACGTAAGATTCACGAAGGGGATAAGATGGCGGGACGTCACGGTAACAAAGGTGTTATCTCGCGGATCCTCCCTGAAGAAGACATGCCATACATGCCAGACGGCACACCGATTGACATCATGCTTAACCCACTCGGTGTACCATCGCGGATGAACATCGGTCAGGTACTTGAACTCCACCTTGGAATGGCGGCTAAAAAGCTCGGCATCAAAGTGGCGACACCTGTATTCGATGGCGCACGTGAAGAAGACGTATGGGCAACGATTGAAGAAGCTGGAATGGACAAAGATGCCAAGACTCGTCTCTATGACGGTCGTACTGGTGAACCGTTCGATAACCGCGTCTCGGTCGGTGTCATGTATATGATCAAACTTGCGCACATGGTTGATGATAAACTTCACGCTCGTTCGACAGGACCATACTCGCTCGTTACGCAACAACCGCTCGGTGGTAAAGCACAGTTCGGTGGACAGCGCTTCGGTGAGATGGAAGTTTGGGCACTTGAAGCGTACGGCGCAGCCTACACGCTCCAAGAAATCCTTACAATCAAGTCGGATGACACGGTTGGTCGTGTGAAAGCATACGAAGCAATCGTGAAAGGCGAGAGCGTTCCGAAAGCGGGCGTTCCTGAATCGTTCCGCGTCTTGATCAAAGAGCTTCAAGCGCTCGGTATGGAAGTCAAGATGATGTCTGTGGACGACGAAGAAGTTGAAATGAAAGATGAAGATGACGACAACATCCCGAACGCAACATCGGCGTTAGAACAAGTCGTTCAACCGACTGTTACGGAAGAGGAATAAGGCGAAAAGGGAGGTCGGCCCCTTGGTAGATGTTAATCGATTTGAATATATGAAAATCGGCTTGGCTTCACCCGAAAAGATCCGTTCGTGGTCTTACGGGGAAGTCAAAAAGCCGGAAACAATCAACTATCGTACACTCAAACCAGAGAAGGACGGACTGTTCTGTGAACGAATCTTCGGTCCTACGAAAGACTGGGAATGTTACTGCGGGAAATACAAACGAATCCGATATAAAGGAGTCATTTGTGACCGCTGTGGCGTTGAAGTGACGAAAGCGAAAGTGCGTCGCGAACGTATGGGCCACATCGAGCTCGCGGCTCCGGTTTCGCACATCTGGTACTTCAAAGGGATTCCAAGTCGAATGGGGCTTGTTCTCGATATGTCACCGCGTGCGCTCGAAGAAGTAATCTACTTCGCGTCGTACGTCGTGACAGAACCAGGTGACACTCCGCTCGAGAAGAAACAACTTCTCTCGGAAAAAGAATTCCGTCTCTACCGTGAGAAGTACGGTAGTGACTTTAAAGCAGACATGGGTGCGGAAGCGATCCGGACACTCCTTCAAGACGTACAACTCGAGAAGGAAGTCGGAGAACTCCGCGAAGAATTGAAGACAGTTCAAGGCCAACGTCGTACACGTGCGATCAAACGTCTTGAAGTGCTCGATGCGTTCTTCACGTCGGGGAATGATCCAGATTGGATGATCCTCGAAGTACTTCCTGTCATTCCACCTGAGCTTCGCCCGATGGTGCAGCTCGACGGTGGGCGCTTTGCGACTTCTGACTTGAACGATTTATATCGTCGAGTCATCAACCGTAACAACCGTCTCAAACGTTTGCTCGATCTCGGCGCGCCGAACATCATCGTGCAAAACGAGAAGCGTATGCTTCAAGAAGCGGTTGACGCCCTCATCGACAACGGTCGTCGTGGTCGTCCGGTAACAGGTCCAGGTAACCGTCCACTTAAGTCGCTTTCACATATGTTGAAAGGGAAACAAGGTCGTTTCCGTCAAAACCTTCTTGGTAAACGGGTCGACTACTCAGGACGTTCGGTTATCGTCGTTGGACCGAACTTGAAGATGTTCCAATGTGGTCTCCCGAAAGAGATGGCCCTTGAACTCTTCAAACCGTTCGTGATGAAAGAACTTGTCGGTCGCGGGATCGCGTCGAACATCAAGAACGCCAAACGCAAAATTGAGAAGATGCAACCAGAAATCTGGGGCGTCCTCGAAGAAGTCATTCGTGAGCATCCGGTTCTCTTGAACCGTGCCCCTACACTTCACCGTCTAGGGATTCAAGCTTTCGAACCGATTCTCGTCGAGGGCCGTGCGATTCGTCTACATCCACTCGTATGTACGGCTTACAACGCCGACTTTGATGGTGACCAAATGGCGGTCCACGTACCACTTTCAGCCGAAGCGCAAGCAGAAGCTCGTCTCCTCATGCTCGCTGCACAGAACATCTTGAACCCGAAAGATGGTAAACCAGTTGTTACACCATCGCAGGATATGGTCCTCGGTAACTACTACATCTCGCTTGAACGCGACGATGCCATCGGACAAGGGAAAATTTTGTCGAACGTCAACGAAGCGCTCATCGCGTATCAAAATGGATACGTCCACTTGCATACACGTGTCGCCCTTCCAGCACGTACGCTCAACAACCCGACGTTCACAGCGGAGCAAAATGAGAAAATGTTAATCACGACAGTCGGTAAGATGATCTTTAACGAGATCTTGCCGAACACGTTCCCATACTTGAACGAACCGACGATGGAAAACTTGCAGGAAGCAACGCCTGATAAGTACTTCATCGAAAAAGGTGCCAACGTCGCGGAAGAAATTGCCGCACGTCCACTCATCGAACCGTTCAAAAAAGGATTCCTTGGTAAAGTCATCGCGGAAGTGTTCCAGAAGTTTGAAACGACTGAAACGAGCCGCATGCTTGACCGGATGAAAGATCTCGGCTTCAAACACTCGACTAAAGCGGGTGTGACGGTCGGAATCGCCGATATCATCGTTCTTCCGGACAAACAAGAAATCCTTGATGAAGCGCAAACTCAAGTCGACCAAATCATGAAGTCGTTCCGTCGTGGTCTCATCACTGAAGATGAGCGTTACGAGCGCGTTGTACGCTCTTGGAACGAAGCGAAGGACGAGATTCAATCGCGATTGATGAAATCCCTCAACCGCTTGAACCCGATCTTCATGATGTCTGACTCAGGTGCCCGTGGTAACGCGTCCAACTTCACGCAGCTCGCAGGGATGCGTGGTTTGATGGCCGCTCCATCTGGCCGCATCATCGAACTTCCAATCAAATCGTCGTTCCGTGAGGGACTGACGGTTCAAGAATACTTCATCTCGACGCACGGTGCGCGTAAAGGTCTTGCCGATACAGCCCTTAAAACGGCTGACTCAGGTTACTTGACGCGTCGTCTCGTCGACGTTGCCCAAGATGTCATCATCCGTGAAGAAGATTGTGGAACGGACCGCGGAATCCGCGTTGCCGCTCTCCGCGAAGGCACGGAAGAAATCGAAAACTTGTATGACCGCCTCGTCGGCCGTACAGCGTTCGAGACAGTGGCACATCCGGAAACGGGTGAAGTCATGATTGAGAAGAACCAATTGATCACAGAAGATATCGCCCGCGACATCGTCGACGCTGGTATCGAACGAGTTGAAATCCGTACAGCCTTCACATGTAACACGTCACACGGCGTATGTAAGAAGTGCTACGGCCGCAACTTGGCGACCGGCTCGAACGTTGAAGTTGGCGAAGCAGTCGGAATCATCGCCGCGCAATCAATCGGTGAGCCAGGAACGCAGCTTACAATGCGTACCTTCCACACAGGTGGGGTAGCCGGAGATGATATCACGCAAGGTCTTCCACGTATCCAAGAGGTATTCGAGGCTCGTAACCCGAAAGGGCAAGCGGTCATCTCGGAAATTCCTGGTACGGTCATCGACTTTACCGAGTCGCGTGACAAGCGGGAACTCACGGTCGAAGGACTCAGTGAGACTCGTACGTACACGATTCCGTTCGGAGCGCGTTTACGCGTTCAGATCGGCGACACGGTAGATGCCGGGGAAGTCTTCACGGAAGGTTCGATCGATCCGAAAGAATTGCTCACCGTCCGTGGTGTGTCTGGTGTCCAAAACTATCTTCTTCAAGAAGTTCAAAAAGTATACCGGATGCAAGGGGTAGAAATCGGCGACAAACACGTCGAAGTCATGGTTCGCCAAATGCTTCGTCGCGTCAAAGTCATCGAGTCAGGTGACACGCCACTTCTCCCTGGTTCACTCGTCGATATCGGCGTCTTCAAAGAAGCGTGTAAAGACGTACTTCGCGTAGGTAAGAGCCCAGCAACGGCGAAACCGGTCCTTCTCGGAATCACGAAAGCGTCGCTTGAGACAGATTCGTTCCTCTCGGCCGCTTCGTTCCAAGAAACGACTCGCGTGTTGACAGACGCTGCCATCAAAGGCAAACGCGACTATCTTCTCGGACTCAAAGAGAACGTCATCATCGGTAAACTCGTGCCAGCTGGTACAGGGATGCCGGTATACCGTGACGTTAAACTTAAAGAAGATGCGTCGAAAGCCGTCCTCGAAGACGCGAACGTCGAGTAAAAACGTCTTGACAGCACTCTTTGGCGGTGCTACTATGATTTAGTGCCGCCAATCGGTTGTTGTCGATGACAATGGTGTCCAGCAGTCGGCAAGCTACTTGGACGTTAACCGATCTTTCTACGGAAAGGTTTGGCTGCTATTATTGCCACTTTCAAGGTATAACTCACGTTTTTGCGAGGTCATGGAATGCCTACGCCTCGTAAAAGCGTTTCGTTATGACCTTAAATGAACCACCCGGGTCGGTGGGTCTAGAAAATAGCATAATTCAGGAAGGGAGGATCTTCAAAGATGCCTACTATCAACCAGTTAGTCCGTAAAGGACGCAAATCGAAAGTCGTTAAATCTGACTCTCCAGCACTTAACAAAGGTTACAACAGTTTCATCAAGTCACAAACAAACGTGAGCTCACCACAAAAACGTGGTGTTTGTACACGTGTTGGTACAATGACTCCGAAGAAACCGAACTCGGCGTTACGTAAGTATGCCCGTGTTCGTTTGACTAACCAAATCGAAGTGACTGCGTACATTCCAGGTATTGGCCACAACCTTCAAGAGCACAGCGTTGTTCTTATCCGCGGAGGACGTGTAAAAGACTTACCAGGAGTACGTTACCACATCGTTCGTGGTGCACTTGACACTGCAGGTGTGGACGGACGTATGCAAGGCCGTTCTAAATACGGTACGAAACGTCCGAAAGCTGCGAAGAAGTAATTCTCGCAAACTAAACTACTGAAATTTTGAAAGGAGGGTACTCGGATGCGTAAAAACCGTGCAGAACGTCGTGACGTTATCGCAGATCCGATCTACAACTCGAAATTGGTAACTCGCCTCATTAACCGTGTCATGTTAGACGGTAAAAAAGGTACAGCTCAAACTATCATTTACAACGCATTTGGTCTCATCGCTGAACGCTCAGGCAAAGAGCCTATGGAAGTGTTCGAAGAAGCAATGACAAACATCATGCCTGTACTTGAAGTTAAAGCTCGCCGTGTAGGTGGAGCAAACTACCAAGTTCCTGTTGAAGTTCGTCCAGAACGCCGTACGACACTTGGTCTTCGTTACCTCGTGAACTACGCTCGTCTCCGCAACGAGAAGACGATGGAGCAACGTATCGCGAATGAAATCATGGATGCAGCCAATAACACTGGTGCTTCTGTTAAGAGACGCGAAGACATGCATAAGATGGCAGAAGCGAACAAAGCGTTTGCTCACTATCGTTGGTAAGTTAAACGTAAAGACCACTCCACGTCACCAAGCGGTGGCTTAATGGAGTGGCTTTCGGGTATAATCATATCGTGTGCCAGCACACGAAAAACACATGCGGAAGGAGAATACCCAGTATGGCAAGAGAATTCTCCCTAAAGAATACTCGTAACATCGGGATCATGGCTCACATCGATGCCGGTAAAACGACTACAACTGAACGTATTCTTTATTACACAGGTCGTATCCACAAGATTGGTGAAACTCATGAAGGAGCTTCACAAATGGACTGGATGGAGCAGGAGCAAGAGCGTGGAATCACGATCACTTCTGCAGCGACGACTGCACAGTGGAATGGCCACCGTGTAAACATCATCGATACACCTGGACACGTAGACTTCACAGTTGAAGTTGAACGTTCACTCCGTGTACTTGATGGCGCAGTTGCTGTACTTGACGCTCAGTCAGGTGTTGAACCACAAACAGAAACTGTATGGCGTCAAGCGACAACATACGGTGTTCCACGTGTCGTATTCGTCAACAAGATGGATAAGATTGGTGCGGACTTCATGTACTCGGTGAAAACACTTCACGAACGTTTACACGCTAACGCACACCCAATCCAACTTCCAATCGGCGCAGAAGATGAATTCAAAGGAATCATCGACCTCGTCGAAAGAAAGACATACATGTACTCGAACGACCTCGGTACTGACATCGAAGTAACAGAAGGCTTCCCAGCTGATATGGCTGACCAAGCTGAAGAACTTCGTGGTCGCTTGATCGAAGGCGTTGCGGATTACAACGAAGATTTGATGATGAAATACCTCGAAGGCGAAGAGATCTCAATCGAAGAACTCAAAGCTGGTATTCGTCAAGCAACACTTAGCGTTGAATTCTACCCTGTACTTGTAGGTTCGGCCTTTAAAAACAAAGGTGTTCAATTGATGTTGGACGCTGTTGTTGATTACCTCCCATCACCAGTTGATGTCGAGTCAATCAAAGGAATCAACCTCGATACAGAAGAAGAGATCACGCGTGAACCTTCTGACGAAGCGCCGTTCTCGGCACTTGCGTTCAAAGTCATGACTGACCCTTACGTCGGTAAATTGACATTCTTCCGTGTGTACTCTGGTACAGCACAAGCTGGTTCGTATGTGAAGAACTCGACTAAAGGGAAGCGCGAGCGTCTCGGTCGTATCCTTCAAATGCATGCAAACAGCCGTGAAGAAATTCCAATGGTATTTTCTGGTGACATCGCCGCTGCTGTTGGTCTTAAAGATACAACGACTGGTGACACACTTTGCTCAGAGAAAGACAACGTCGTTCTCGAGTCAATGACATTCCCAGAACCGGTTATCTCGGTCGCAATCGAGCCTAAATCGAAAGCAGACCAAGACAAGATGGGTCAAGCCCTCGCGAAACTCGCAGAAGAGGATCCAACTTTCCGCACTGAAACAAACCAAGAGACTGGTCAAACGATCATCTCTGGTATGGGTGAGCTTCACCTTGATATCCTCGTTGACCGTATGCGTCGCGAATTCAAAGTCGAAGCAAACGTCGGTGCACCACAAGTTGCTTACCGTGAGACAATCCGTAGCGCTGCGAAGATCGATTCGAAATTCGTACGTCAATCGGGTGGACGCGGTCAGTACGGTCACGTTGTCGTTGAATTCGAACCGAACGTAGAAGGTGCTGGATTCGAATTTGAGAACAAGATCGTCGGTGGTGTTGTTCCACGTGAATACGTACCGGCTGTTCAAAACGGTATTCAAGAAGCTCTCGAAAACGGTATCCTCGCTGGTTACCCAGTAGTTGACGTTAAAGCTGCCCTCGTCTTCGGATCGTACCACGATGTCGACTCGAACGAGATGGCGTTTAAAGTTGCTGCTTCGATGGCGGTCAAACAACTTAAGGAACAAGCGAAAGCTGTCATCCTTGAGCCAATGATGCGTGTTGAAGTTGTCATCCCAGAAGAATACTTGGGAGACATCATGGGTGACGTCACGTCACGCCGTGGACGCGTAGAAGGTATGGAAGCTCGCGGTAACGCACAAGTCGTTAAAGCGATGATTCCACTTTCGGAAATGTTCGGATATGCAACGTCACTCCGTTCACGTACGCAAGGACGTGGAACGTACTCGATGCACTTCGACCACTACGAAGAAGTACCGAAGTCAATTGCAGAAGAAATCATCAAAAAAGCGAACGGCTAATAACGGTTGTAACGCTGAAATGATTGTTGTAAGCTAAGGAGGACGTATGTTAAAAGTAGCCTACGTCTTCCTAGTTAAATAAAAAATTAATTGTCTATAGAGGAGGAATCTAGAATGGGTAAAGAAAAATTCGACCGTTCTAAACCGCACGTTAACGTTGGTACAATTGGCCACGTCGACCACGGTAAAACAACTTTGACTGCAGCGATTTCAGCTGTACTTTCAAAAGCACAAGGGAAAACAGCTACAAAGTTTGACGCAATCGATGGTGCTCCAGAAGAGCGTGAGCGCGGTATCACAATCGCAACAGCTCACATCGAGTACGAAACTGAAAAACGCCACTACGCACACGTTGACTGCCCAGGTCACGCTGACTATGTTAAAAACATGATCACTGGTGCTGCACAAATGGACGGCGCGATCCTCGTTGTTTCGGCAACAGATGGCCCAATGCCACAAACACGTGAGCACATTCTTCTTTCACGTCAAGTAGGTGTTCCTTTCATCGTAGTATTCATGAACAAAGTTGACATGGTTGACGACGAAGAGCTTCTCGAACTCGTTGAGATGGAAATCCGTGAACTTCTTTCTGAATATGACTTCCCAGGCGACGACCTCCCTGTAATCAAAGGTTCAGCACTTGGCGCGCTTAACGGCGAAGCACAGTGGGAAGAAAAAATCATGGAACTCATGAACGCAGTTGATGAGTACATCCCTGAGCCTGTTCGTGACACGGACAAAGACTTCATGATGCCAGTTGAGGACGTATTCTCAATCACTGGTCGCGGTACTGTAGCGACTGGTCGTGTTGAGCGTGGTGTTCTCCGCGTCAACGACGAAGTTGAAATCGTTGGTCTTACAGAAGAAACTAAGAAAACTGTATGTACTGGTGTAGAGATGTTCCGTAAGCTTCTTGACTATGCTGAAGCTGGCGACAACATCGGTGCTCTTCTCCGTGGTGTATCACGTGAAGACATCGAGCGTGGACAAGTACTTGCTAAACCAGGTACAATCACTCCGCACTCTAAATTCAAAGCTTCAATCTACGTTCTTTCTAAAGAAGAGGGTGGCCGTCACACGCCATTCTTCGCGAACTACCGTCCGCAGTTCTACTTCCGTACAACTGACGTAACAGGTATCGTTCACCTTCCAGAAGGTACTGAAATGGTAATGCCAGGAGACAACATCGAGTTGACGATCGAATTGATTTCTACAATCGCGATCGAAGACGGAACACGTTTCTCAATCCGTGAGGGTGGCCGTACTGTAGGTGCTGGTTCGGTAACAGAAATCGTCGAGTAATCGATGTCTTAAGCAGTCCGCATTTGCGGGCTGCTTTTTTGTTTTTTGAAACGAAATGATAAGATAGGAGATAGGATTGTAGGAAGGAGAATCGACGATGGAAAAGCAAGTGGAGACGCTTTGTCGGTTGAACGGCGTTGCCTGCCGCTTTGGTGGGTCAAGTTTACTCAAGCATCACGGGATCGTCGAGACGGCGCATGACTTGGATCTGTTCGTTGAGCCTGACCAGTTCGAGACGATTGACCGTGTGCTCAGCCGTGCCGGAAAAAAAGAAGAGTCTGATCCGCATGACGAGTATATGACGACGTACTTTGGCGAATATACGTTTGAAGGCCAGGACATCGACGTGATGGCTAGTTTTCGGATGCGTTGTACGGACGGGATTTATACGCATCCTTACATTGAACCGGACGGGAGTTGGATGCATCTTGAAGAGTGGGTCGTCCTCTATTCAGTGATGGGGCGGGGAGAGAAAGTCGACAAGCTGCACGAATACTTTATGACGCACCCGTTCAACAACTCGATTGTGCAATCGTGTCTGAAACGAGCCCCGGCATCGGTCATCGAAGCCGTGACTGAGCAGTTTAAAGAGTATATGAAACGCTAGGAAGAGTTGGCATGGGCCTTCTTTTGAAAAATAGTTCAACAAAAGAAGGAAAAGAACTTGCAAAAGGGTTCGAATCTTGTTACATTAGTGAACGTTGAACAACTCATCAGACATCCGGCACGATCGAAAAAAATCAAATCTTGCATTTGTTTTGCAGATTCGATATAATGATTAAGTGTTTGTGCGAGTGGTGAGAGACTTTACAGCAGAAAATGGGTCCTATCGTTGATTTGCAATGATCGGATGCCTCTGCTGACACAAGCACGCTGCGATGAAGCGGGAGGTTATGACACGCCAGGCAGCTTTGCCATGGCCGGTGTGGAAATTTCCGCTGAGAACTGTCTATTTTTAAAAGTAGGCGACAAAGGAGGGAAACTTACATGGCAAATGAAAAAATCCGTATTCGCTTAAAAGCATACGACCATCGCGTTCTCGATCAATCAGCTGAGAAAATCGTTGAAACTGCGAAACGTTCAGGTGCGAAGGTCTCGGGCCCAATCCCGCTTCCAACTGACAAATCGATCTACACGATCCTTCGTGCGGTCCACAAGTATAAAGATGCTCGTGAACAGTTCGAAATGCGTACACACAAACGCTTGATCGACATCGTTAACCCAACACCAAAAACGGTTGATGCGCTTATGCGTCTCGAATTACCATCAGGTGTTGACATCGAAATCAAACTTTAATTCTTCATATAGTAGATACTAGCCAGAAGAGACAATAATTATTAAACAGGAGGTGTATCTCATGGCTAAAGGAATCTTAGGAACAAAACTTGGTATGACTCAAATCTTCAACGAAGCAGGCGAAGTCGTACCGGTAACAGTAGTTGCTGTCGAAGGAAACGTCGTGCTTCAAGTTAAAACACTTGAAACAGACGGTTACGAAGCAGTTCAACTCGGTTTTGGAGACATCAAAGAATCGCGTCAAAACAAACCGGCAAAAGGTCACGCTGCGAAAGCAAGCGCGACACCTAAGCGCTTCATGAAAGAAATTCGTACTTCAGTAGAAGGATACGAAATCGGTCAAGAGATCAAGGCGGACATTTTCGCTGCAGGTGAATTAGTGGACGTAACAGGTACTTCAAAAGGTAAAGGATTCCAAGGTGCGATTAAGCGTCACGGACAATCACGTGGACCAATGTCCCACGGTTCGCGTTACCACCGTCGCCCTGGTTCAATGGGTCCTGTAGCTCCTAACCGCGTATTTAAAGGGAAGCTTCTTCCTGGTCAAATGGGTGGCGAGCGTAAAACGATTCAAAACCTTGAAATTGTCAAAGTTGACGTGGAACGCGGCCTTGTACTCGTTAAAGGCGCAATCCCAGGCGCTCGTAAATCGAACGTCATCATCAAGACAGCTGTCAAAGGTAACTAATTAACTGCACGGAAAGGAGGAATTACGAATGCCTAAAGTAGCTTTGCTAAACCAAACAGGTTCACAAGTTGGCGAAATCGAATTGGCTGAAGCCATTTTCGGTATCGAACCAAACGAATCAGTACTTTATGACGCGATCGTCATGCAACAAGCATCACGCCGTCAAGGTACTCACGATACGAAAGGTCGCTCGGAAGTACGCGGTGGCGGCCGTAAACCATGGAAACAAAAGGGAACTGGTCGTGCGCGCCAAGGTTCGATCCGCTCACCACAATGGGTTGGTGGTGGAACAGTCTTCGGTCCAACTCCACGTTCATACTCTTACAAGCTTCCTAAAAAAGTTCGTCGTCTTGCACTTCTCTCGGCTTTGTCGTCGAAAGTACAAAACAACGAAATGATCGTCCTCGAAGGCCTTGCTTTCGATGCACCAAAAACAAAAGATATGGTCGCAGTACTTCTTGGCCTATCAGTAGAACGTAAGGCTCTTGTAGTCACAGCGGACTACAATGAGACTATCGCTCTCGCAGCTCGTAACATCCCAGGAGTGACTGTAATCGAGGCAGCAGGCGTTAACGTTCTTGACCTCGTTGCTAACGACAAAGTCATCTTCACTAAAGATGCGGTTGCGAAGGTAGAGGAGGTGCTTGCATAATGGCTCAAGCATACGATATCATCAAACGTCCTATCATCACTGAGCGTTCAGTTAGCCTCATGGAAGCTAACAAATACGTTTTCGAGATCGACGTTAAAGCGACTAAATCACAAGTGAAGCACGCTATCGAAACAATCTTCAACGTGAAAGTTGCTTCGGTAAACACAATGAACATTAAACCGAAAGCGAAACGTGTCGGTCGTCACTCTGGTTACACATCGCGTCGTAAAAAAGCGATCGTAACTCTTGCTGAAGGCAACACAATCGACTTCCTCGGTTAATTTACTACCTTAGAAGAAAAGGAGGGAATCCTCGATGGCAATTAAAAAGTTTAAGCCGACCACTAACGGTCGCCGTAACATGACATCTCTCGACTTTGCAGAGATCACAACGAACCGTCCTGAGAAATCGTTAACTGAAAAGCTTTCGAAAAAAGGCGGTCGTAACAACCAAGGTCGTTTGACTGTACGTCACCAAGGTGGCGGGCACAAACGTAAATACCGTATCATCGATTTCAAACGTAACAAAGATGCTATCATCGGACGCGTTGCTACGATCGAATACGATCCAAACCGTTCAGCTAACATCGCCCTCATCAACTATGCAGATGGTGAGAAACGTTACATCCTCGCTCCTAAGGGCATCAAAGTAGGCATGGAAATCATGTCTGGTCCTGAAGCGGATATCAAAGTGGGGAACGCTCTTCCACTCGTAAACATCCCTGTCGGTACTACTATCCACAACATCGAGCTTAAGCCTGGTAAAGGCGGTCAGCTTGTTCGTGCGGCTGGTGCATCGGCACAAATCCAAGGACGTGACGGCAAGTACGTCATCGTTCGTCTTCAATCAGGTGAATCACGCTTGTTCCTCGGCACTTGCCGCGCGACAATCGGTTCAGTTGGTAACGAAGAACACGAACTTGTAAACATCGGTAAAGCAGGACGTTCACGTTGGTTAGGCAAACGCCCAACAGTACGTGGTTCTGTAATGAACCCAGTTGATCACCCACACGGTGGTGGTGAAGGTCGTGCGCCAATCGGTCGTTCGGGCCCACTTACTCCTTGGGGTAAACCAGCTCTTGGTTACAAAACTCGTAAGAAAAACAAATCGAGCGACATGTACATCCTTCGTCGTCGTAAGAAATAATTATTACATGATTCTTGGGCGGTTCGAAAGAGCCGTTCCCGAATCATTCCAAAGGGAGGTTCTATCATGGGTCGCAGCTTGAAAAAAGGTCCATTCGCAGATCACCATTTGCTCGCTAAAGTTGACAAACTTAACGAATCTGGTGAGAAGCAAGTCATCAAAACTTGGTCACGTCGCTCGACAATCTTCCCAGAATTCATGGGTCACACGTTCGGTGTACACGATGGTCGTAAACACGTACCAGTATTCGTGACAGAAGACATGGTCGGTCACAAACTTGGTGAATTCGCTCCAACACGCACGTATAAAGGTCACGGATCAGACAAGAAAACGAAACGGTAATCTGAGGGGAGGTCAAATCCATGCAAGCTAAAGCATCAGCTAATATGGTCCGTCTTGCTCCTCGCAAAGCACGTCTCGTTGTAGACTTAATTCGCGGGAAACAAGTCGGCGAAGCGCTCTCTGTCCTTGCTCACACGAACAAGGCAGCGTCGCCAATCGTTGAAAAAGTATTGAAGTCAGCGATTGCTAACGCAGAGCACAACTACGATATGAACATTGAGAACCTTGTTGTATCTGAAATTTTCGTCAACGAAGGTCCAACACTCAAACGCTTCCGCCCACGTGCGATGGGTCGCGCAAGTCGTATTAACAAACGCACAAGCCACATTCACATCGTGGTAACTGAGAAATAAGGAGGGATATGTAGTGGGTCAAAAGGTAAATCCGCACGGTTTTCGCGTTGGTGTTATCAAAGACTGGGATTCGCGTTGGTACGCTGAGAAAGACTACGCAGATCTCCTTCATGAAGACTACGTTATTCGTGAATACATCGAAAACAAAATGAAGGATGCTAGTGTGGCTAAAGTTGAAATCGAACGCGCTGCAAACCGCGTAAACATTTCGCTTCACACTGCGAAACCAGGTATGGTCATCGGTAAAGGTGGTTCGGAAATCGAGTCACTCCGTAAAAATATCACAAAGCTTGCTGAAGGCAAACGTGTTCACATCAACGTTGTTGAAGTGAAAAACGCGGATGCAGTCGCTAAGCTTGTTGCTGAGAACATCGCTCGTCAATTGGAAGGCCGTGTGTCATTCCGTCGTGCAATGAAACAGTCAATTCAACGTTCGATGCGCACTGGCATCAAAGGGATCAAAACAGAAGTTTCTGGTCGTCTTGGTGGCGCTGATATCGCTCGTTCAGAGAAGTACTCAGAAGGATCAGTTCCGCTTCATACAATCCGTGCCGACATCGACTACGGAACAGCTGAAGCTGACACAACGTATGGTAAAATCGGAATTAAAGTATGGCTTTACCACGGAGAAGTTCTTCCAACAAAAAACACTAAATAATAAACACTCTTTCAGGAAGGAGGCAACACACTATGTTGTTACCTAAACGCGTGAAATATCGTCGTGTACACCGTGGTAAAATGCGCGGAAATGCAAAACGCGGCACAACAGTACATTTCGGTGAATTCGGTCTCCAATCGCTCGAAGCGAGCTGGATCACAAACCGTCAAATCGAATCAGCACGTATCGCAATGACACGTTATATGAAACGTGGCGGTAAAGTGTGGATCAAGATCTTCCCACACAAACCGTACACTAAAAAGCCTCTCGAAGTTCGAATGGGTTCGGGTAAAGGTGCTCCAGAAGGCTGGGTAGCTGTAGTTAAGCCTGGTAAAGTAATGTTCGAAATCGCGGGTGTATCTGAGGAAGTCGCACGTGAGGCACTTCGCCTTGCAGCGCACAAACTTCCAGTAAAATGTAAGTTCGTGAAACGTGAAGAAAATGGTGGTGATACGAATGAAAGCAACTGATCTCCGTCAATCAACAAATGAAGAGCTCAACGGTAAAGTAGGCGAGTGGAAAGAAGAACTCTTTAACCTTCGTTTCCAATTAGCTACAGGTCAGCTTGAGAATCCTGCTCGTATCCGTGAAGTACGCAAGTCGATTGCGCGTGCTAAAACGATTCTTCGTGAACGCGAACTCGGCATCAACAACGGCTAATCTAATCGGATTATTGAAGAGGAGGTAACACTCATGGAACGCAATAAGCGTAAAGTACTCACTGGACGCGTCGTGTCTGACAAAATGGACAAAACGATCGTCGTTGCAGTTGAAACAAAAGTACGTCATAAGCTTTATGGAAAACGTGTAAACTACACGAAGAAATTTAAAGCGCACGATGAGAACAATGTCGCTAAAGTAGGCGATGTAGTCCGCATCGCGGAAACACGTCCGCTTTCTAAAGACAAACGTTTCCGTCTCGTAACAGTAGTAGAAGAATCAGTAATCATCTAATAACAGTTCGGATCTATAAACATCCGGAGGGAGGTACACTCGCATGATTCAACAAGAATCTCGCTTGAAAGTAGCAGACAACTCTGGCGCGCGTGAACTGTTGACAATTAAAGTCCTCGGTGGTTCAGGTCGTAAGACTGCAAACATCGGTGACATCATCGTCGCGACGGTAAAACAAGCAACACCAGGTGGCGTTGTTAAAAAAGGTGACGTTGTCAGAGCAGTTGTCGTTCGTACAAAACGCGGCGCTCGTCGTAAAGATGGTTCGTACATCCGTTTCGATGAGAACGCAGCAGTCATCATCAAAGATGACAAGAGCCCACGCGGCACTCGGATCTTCGGGCCAGTTGCACGTGAACTTCGTGAAAAAGAATTCATGAAGATCGTTTCGTTGGCACCGGAAGTACTTTAATTTCCAATTTCAATCCTATAAGGAGGTGCGCAAAACGATGCATGTTAAAAAAGGCGATACAGTCCAGGTAATGTCTGGTAAAGATAAAGGCAAGCAAGGGGTTATCCTCAAAGCTATGCCAAGCAAGAACCGCGTAGTCGTCGAAGGGGTTAACGTGATGAAAAAACACGCTAAACCATCACAAGCGAATCCACAAGGCGGTATCCTTGAAATCGAAGCACCAATTCACGTCTCGAACGTCATGCCAATCGACCCTAAAACGGGCAAACCAACTCGCGTTGGTTTCCAAGTAGTCGATGGTAAAAAAGTTCGTGTCGCGAAATCGGGCGAAGTACTCGATAAATAAGAACAACGTGACGAAAGGAGGTCCATTCGACTATGAACCGTTTGCAAGAGAAGTATAAAAGCGACATCGTGAAAGCGATGATGGATAAATTCAACTATGACTCGGTTATGCAAGTGCCACAAGTCGACAAGATCGTCATCAACATGGGTGTAGGTGACGCTGTTTCGAACTCGAAAGCTCTTGACATGGCAGTGGAAGAATTATCAATTCTTTCAGGTCAAAAACCACTCGTAACGAAGGCTAAGAAATCAATCGCTGGTTTCAAACTTCGTGAGGGCATGCCGATCGGTGCGAAAGTAACACTTCGTGGCGAGCGCATGTACGATTTCCTCGACAAATTAGTAACTGTTTCACTTCCACGTGTACGTGACTTCCGCGGTGTATCGAAGAAAGCATTCGACGGACGCGGTAACTACACGCTTGGTGTGAAAGAGCAACTTATTTTCCCTGAAATCGATTACGATAAAGTAACTAAAGTACGCGGTATGGATATCGTTGTTGTTACAACAGCGAACACAGACGAAGAAGCACGTGAATTGCTCACACTTCTCGGAATGCCATTCCAAAAATAATAAAGGGAGGTCGACAACATGGCTAAAAAGTCAATGGTGAATCGCGAGCAAAAACGCGAGAAACTCGTTGCCCAGTACGCTGAGAGACGCGCGCAATTAAAAGCTGAAGGCGACTACATCGGACTCAGCAAATTGCCACGTAACTCGTCACCTGTACGTCTTCATAACCGTTGCCGTATCACAGGTCGTCCACATGGTTACATGGGTAAATTCGGGATCAGCCGTATCAAGTTCCGTGATCTTGCATACAAAGGTCAAATCCCTGGTGTTAAAAAAGCAAGTTGGTAATCCACTAACAGTGTGAAAGGAGGTACATCGCATGGTAATGACAGACCCTATTGCAGATATGCTTACACGTATCCGTAACGCTAACATGGTTCGCCATGAAAAATTGGAGCTTCCAGCTTCTAATATCAAACGTGAGGTTGCAGAGATCCTCAAGCGTGAAGGTTTCATTCGCGATGTTGAATATATCGAGGACGCTAAACAAGGTACACTTCGTCTTTTCCTTAAATATGGAGCAAGCAACGAACGTGTTATCACTGGTCTCAAACGTATTTCGAAACCAGGTCTTCGTGTATATGCAAAAGCAGATGAAGTACCAAAAGTACTCGGAGGACTCGGTATCGCAGTTCTTTCGACATCAAAAGGTCTTATGACTGATAAAGAAGCTCGCCAACAACAAGTCGGCGGCGAAGTGCTCGCCTACATCTGGTAAGTCACTTTTCTAACAAGAACGGAGGTGTAATCAATGTCACGTATTGGTAAAAAACCAGTTACGATTCCAGCTGGCGTTACTGTAACGGTTGCAGAAGGCAACATTGTCACAGTAAAAGGTGCTAAAGGTGAACTTTCGCTTTCAGCTAACCCAGCCTTGGAAGTCAAAATTGAAGAAAACGAACTAACTGTTGTTCGTCCGGATGACTCGAAAGAGAACCGTACGATCCACGGTACGACACGTGCCCTCATTGCCAACATGGTGGAAGGTGTGTCTAACGGGTTCCAGAAAACACTTGAGATCTCAGGGGTTGGTTACCGTGCTGCTAAGCAAGGTAACAAACTCGTCCTCAGCCTCGGTTACTCGCATCCAATCGAGTACGTTGCTGAAGAAGGTATCGAGATCGAAGTTCCTTCAAACACGCAAATCATCGTAAAAGGGATTAGCAAAGAGCGCGTCGGTCACGTTGCAGCTCAAATCCGCTCGTACCGTGCTCCAGAACCTTACAAAGGTAAAGGTGTTCGTTACTCTGATGAACGTATTCGCCGTAAAGAAGGTAAGACTGGTAAGTAATTCGTCACGAAATGAACGGAAAGGAGTGGCATAAATGATCACAAAAGCAGATAAAAATGCAGTTCGTAAGAAACGTCATGCTCGTGTACGTCGTACGATCACCGGGACGGCAGCTCGTCCACGTTTGAACGTATTCCGTTCGAGCAAGAACATCTACGTACAACTTATCGATGACGCGTCACAAACAACGCTTGTGTCAGCATCTTCGAAAGATAAAGCACTCGATCTTACAAACGGCGGCAACGTTGAAGCAGCGAAAGCTGTTGGTAAACTTGCAGCTGAACGTGCACTCGAGAAAGGTATCGACACTGTTGTGTTCGACCGTGGTGGATACCTCTATCATGGCCGCGTCAAAGCTGTTGCAGAAGCAGCTCGTGAAGCGGGTCTTAAATTCTAACAAAAAGGAGGGGACACTCGATGCGCCAGTTAGACGTTAACATGGAACAACTTGAAGAACGCGTTGTTACCGTAAACCGCGTCGCGAAAGTTGTGAAAGGTGGCCGTCGCTTCCGTTTCGCCGCTCTCGTAGTCGTAGGTGACAAAAATGGTCACGTCGGTTTCGGTACAGGTAAGGCACAAGAGGTGCCAGAAGCGATCCGCAAGGCTATTGAAGCCGCTAAGAAAAACATGGTTCAAGTACCAATGGTTGGTACAACAATTCCACACGAAATCACAGGAGTATACGGAGCAGGTCGTGTATTCATGAAACCTGCTTCTGAAGGTACTGGGGTTATCGCCGGTGGTCCAGTTCGTGCAGTGCTCGAACTTGCAGGTGTAGGTGACATCCTTTCGAAATCGCTTGGATCAAACACACCGATCAACATCGTCCGTGCGACGGTCAAAGGCTTGACAGAGCTTAAAAAAGCAGAGGAAGTTGCTAAACTACGCGGTAAAAGCGTAGAAGAACTTCTTAAATAAGGGAGGGAACTAGACATGGCGAAACTCGCAATCACCCTCACACGCAGCACAATCGGTCGTCCCGAGGATCAGCGTGTAACAGTACGTACACTTGGTCTTCGCAAAATGCATCAAACCGTCGTTGTCCCTGACAACGTCGCGATGCGTGGTATGATCAAAAAAGTGTCGCACCTTGTGACTGTAGAAGAAATTAACGAATAATATCGATTTTAATAATAAGGAGGTGCCACTATGAAACTCCATGAATTGAAGCCAACTCCAGGTTCGCGTCACGAACGCAACCGTGTCGGTCGCGGTATGGCGACTGGTAACGGTAAAACTTCTGGCCGTGGACATAAAGGTCAAAAAGCTCGTTCAGGCGGTGGCGTTCGTCCAGGGTTCGAAGGTGGACAAAACCCACTTTACCGTCGTCTTCCAAAACGCGGTTTCAACAACCCTACTCGTAAAGAGTATGCAGTTGTTTCCCTAGACACGCTTAACCGTTTCGAAGCAGGTACTGAAGTCACTCCAGAACTCTTAATCGAGACTGGTGTCGTCAGCTCTGCTAAAGACGGAATCAAAGTACTTGCTAACGGCAAGCTTGAAACAAAATTAACTGTTAAAGCCAACAAATTCTCGGGTGCAGCGAAAGAAGCGATCGAAGCAGCTGGCGGTTCAGTTGAGGTGATCTGATGTTTCAGACGATCTCCAATATGTGGCGCGTGAAAGATATTCGACAGCGTATTCTCTTCACACTCGCAATCATCATCATTTTCCGCATCGGGGCCCATATCCCGGTGCCGATGGTGAATACGGATGTGTTGCGTTTTGACTCAGGAGGTCTACTCGACTTCTTGAACTTGTTTGGAGGAAATGCTTTACAGAACTTCTCCCTGTTCGCAATGGGGATCATGCCGTACATCACGGCATCGATCGTTGTACAACTTTTACAAATGGACGTCGTTCCGAAGTTTGCCGAATGGGCAAAACAAGGCGAGTCCGGGCGTAAGAAGCTAGCGACGGTCACGCGCTATGGGACGATCATGTTAGGGTTTGTCCAAGCGACATCACTGTCGTTCGGATTTAACCGCCTCTACCCAGGTCTCGTCAATGAGACGTGGGGAACGGCAACCTATTTCGTGATCGCGATTGTACTTACTGCAGGTACGGCGTTCTTGATGTTCCTCGGTGAGATGACAACGGAGAAAGGTGTCGGGAATGGTATTTCCGTCATCATCTTCGCGGGTATCATCGCTGGGTTCCCAAGAATCTTCACGCAGATTTACGAGACGAAGCTCCAAAATGCTGGAGACGCGTTATTCATTAACATCGTTTACTTGGCTGTGCTATTGCTCGTTATTCTTGCTGTGACGGTTGGGATCATTTATGTTCAACAAGCGGCACGTAAGATTCCGATTCAATACGCGAAGCGCACGGCGAACCGCACCCCTGTGGGCGGTCAGTCGACGCACTTGCCAATCAAGCTAAACGCTGCTGGTGTCATCCCGGTCATCTTCGCGATTTCCTTTATGGTGACACCGCCAACTGTTGCAAGCTTCATTGCTTCTCCGGAAACGACGCAGAAGTTGCAGACTTACTTCGATACGACATCTCCAATCGGAATGTCAATCTATGTAGCGCTCATCATCGCGTTCGCTTACTTCTATACATTTATTCAGGTCAACCCAGAGCAAATGGCAGAAAATCTGCAGAAGCAAGGTGGCTATATTCCTGGGATTCGTCCTGGGGCGCAAACAGAACAGTACATCACGAAGTTGCTCTATCGATTGACTTTCTTCGGAGCGATTTTCCTATCGCTCGTCGCGATCATGCCGACAATCTTCATTAAGCTTGCCGGTCTCCCAACTTCGGTGCAAATCGGAGGGACGAGCTTGTTGATCGTAATCGGGGTAGCCCTCGAAACGATGAAACAAATCGAAAGTCAACTCGTAAAACGACACTACAAAGGCTTTATCCGTTAAAGCGGAAGGAAGGGCTCTCCCTTCCTTCCTGTCGTGTTTACGATGTGTTGTGAAAATCAAAACTGGAGGCTAACTGAGATGAATCTAGTACTCATGGGCTTACCGGGTGCAGGGAAAGGGACTCAAGCGGCTAAAATCGTCGAAGAGTACCAAATCCCACACATTTCGACAGGCGACATGTTTCGTGCGGCAATCAAAGGCGGAACGCCACTTGGTAAAGAAGCTAAATCGTTCATGGATAAAGGTGAACTCGTACCGGATGAGGTAACAATCGGAATCGTACGTGAACGCTTGAGTCAAGATGATACGAAAAACGGCTTTTTACTCGATGGATTCCCGCGTACTGTTGCTCAAGCAGAGGCACTCGAAAGTTTGCTTAAAGATTTGGGGAAACAGATCGACCACGTCGTCAACATTGATGTGGCTGCGGAAATTCTCGTTCCGCGTTTGACAGGTCGTTGGATCTGCCCGACGTGTGGAGCGACATATCATGTGATCTTCAATCCACCAAAAGTGGAAGGCATCTGTGATGTGGATGGGTCGGCACTCATGCAACGTGAAGACGATAAAGAGGAAACGGTTCGCCGTCGCCTTGACGTCAACATCGAGCAATCGAAACCACTTATTGACTTTTATGCAGAAAAAGGGTATCTTCGTACATTGGATGGAGATCGTCCAATCGATGTCGTTTATGCCGATGTTAAAGCGTTACTCGGTGATACTGAATGATCATCACGAAGACGCCTCGAGAAATTGCGATTATGCGTGAGGCTGGGCAAATTGTTGCTCGAACGCACCAGGTGCTCAAAGAGCACATCAAACCAGGTATTACGACGCTAGAGCTCGACCGGATTGCGGAAGATTACATTCGCAGCCAAGGTGCGACACCGTCGTTCAAAGGCTACAACGGTTTTACCGGTAGTGTTTGCGCTTCAGTGAACGAAGAACTTGTTCATGGAATTCCCGGAGAACGGGTATTGAACGATGGAGATATCATCTCGATCGACATCGGTGCCCACTATAACGGATACCATGGAGATTCCGCTTGGACTTATCCAGTGGGAACAATCTCAGAAGAGACACAGCGGTTGCTTGACGTAACCGAAGAAAGTCTGTATAAAGGATTGGAGCACGCCAAGGCTGGACTGCGATTGACAGACATTTCGCATGCGATTCAAGCGTATGTTGAATCTCATGAGTTTTCTGTCGTCCGTGAGTATGTCGGTCATGGTGTCGGTCAAAATTTGCATGAAGAACCGCAAATTCCGCACTATGGTCCACCGGGGAAAGGGCCGCGCCTAAAGACTGGGATGACGTTAGCCATTGAACCAATGGTCAACGCTGGTCAACGCTATGTTCGAACGCTGGCTGACAACTGGACAGTTGTGACAGTGGACGGTAGCATGTGCGCCCACTTTGAGCACACCATCGCCATCACAGACGATGGATACGAGGTTTTAACGAAACTCGATTCCGGTGAATGAGGCTCTATTGTTGCGTGCTGATCCGTTATGGATCCTTCTCTCACAGTACTGTACAATAGATCGTCTGTGCTCCTAAATATCTTCATATAGAAAGGGGAATAAATGATGGCGAAACAAGATGTCATTGAAGTGGAAGGCACTGTTATCGAACCACTTCCAAACGCAATGTTTAAAGTGGAGTTAGAAAACGGCCACACGGTGCTCGCGCACGTCTCAGGGAAAATTCGGATGCACTACATTCGAATCCTTCCAGGCGACCGCGTAACTGTCGAGTTGTCTCCGTACGACTTGACTCGCGGGCGAATCACGTACCGTTATAAGTAACTCCGATTTTTCCAGGAGGAGGGTATAATCATGAAAGTAAGACCGTCGGTAAAACCGATCTGCGAAAAATGTAAAGTTATTCGCCGTAAAGGAAAAGTAATGGTAATTTGCGAAAACCCGAAACACAAACAAAAACAAGGTTAATCTAAGAGGAGGTGCACACATGGCACGTATTGCTGGTGTAGATATTCCGCGCGAAAAACGTATCGTTATTTCGCTCACATACATCTTTGGTATTGGTAAAACAAAAGCACAAGAAATCTTGAAGACTGCAAACGTATCTGAAGATTCACGCACACGTGATCTTACAGAAGACGAAATCAACCGCATCCGTGAAGCAATTGACGGAATTAAAGTTGAAGGTGACCTTCGTCGTGAAGTTTCACTCAACATTAAGCGTTTGATCGAGATCGGCGCCTATCGCGGTGTCCGTCATCGCCGTAGTCTCCCTGTTCGCGGACAAAACACGAAGAACAACTCGCGTACTCGTAAAGGCCCACGCCGTACAGTAGCGAACAAGAAGAAGTAAAGGAGGGAATTGAACAATGGCGAAACGTAAGCAAAATGTACGTTCAAAACGTAAAGTCAAAAAGCATATTGAAGTCGGTGTGGTACACATCCGTTCTACATTCAACAACACAATCATCACAATCACTGACACGCAAGGTAACGCGATCTCATGGGCTACTTCTGGTAACCTTGGATTTAGAGGATCACGTAAATCGACACCGTTCGCAGCACAATTGGCTGCTGAAACTGCAGCGAAAGTTGCAATGGACAACGGTATGCGTACAGTAGAAGTTAACGTTAAAGGTCCTGGTGCTGGACGTGAAGCGGCAATCCGTGCCCTCCAAGCTACTGGTCTTGAAGTAACTGCAATCCGTGACGTAACACCTGTTCCGCACAACGGTTGCCGCCCTCCAAAACGTCGCCGCGTATAATCGTTTGTGCGTGTGATGGGCTTACCTAGCACGAACAACATATACAATGCAGCGCAAGCTGCGTGGCAGGATACACTCAAGGAGGGGTTCAGATGATCGAGATTGAAAAACCAAAGATCGAAACGGTCGAAATCAGCGAGGATGCTACGTTTGGTAAATTCGTGGTGGAACCGCTTGAACGTGGATATGGCACTACTCTCGGCAACTCACTGCGTCGAATTTTATTGTCATCGCTTCCTGGTGCAGCGATTACGGCGGTTCAAATCGATGGCGTGCTTCACGAGTTCTCAACGATTGACGGAGTCGTCGAAGACGTCACCCAAATTGTTTTAAACCTCAAGAAGTTAGCGCTCAAAGTGTACTCGGAAGAAGAGAAAACGCTTGAGATTAACGTTTCAAGTGCCGGTGCTGTCACTGCGGCAGACATTACCCATGATAGCGACGTTGAAATCTTGAATCCTGAGCTCCACATCGCGACTCTCGCTGACAATGCGACGCTTCGCATGCGTTTGACTGCTCGCCGTGGTCGTGGTTACGTCCAGGCAGAAGATAACAAACGTGATGATATGCCGATTGGTGTCATTCCAATCGATTCGATCTATACACCGATTCAACGCGTGAACTACGAAGTAGACAAAACACGTGTCGGTCAAGATGCTAGCTTCGATAAGCTTCTATTAGACGTGTGGACAGATGGTTCAATCCGTCCGGAAGAAGCAGTATCGCTTGGAGCGAAAATTTTGACAGAACACTTGAATATCTTTGTTGGTTTGACTGACGAAGCTCTCAACGCAGAAATTATGGTCGAGAAAGAAGAAGACCAAAAAGAAAAAGTACTTGAAATGACGATCGAAGAACTCGATCTCTCAGTTCGTTCGTACAACTGCTTGAAGCGCGCCGGCATCAACACTGTTCAAGAACTCGCAAACAAATCAGAGGAAGAGATGATGAAAGTCCGTAACCTCGGACGTAAATCACTCGAAGAAGTTCAACTCAAGTTGGACGAGCTCGGTTTGGGCTTGCGTAAAGAAGACTAAGTTCAACCGAAGGAGGGAAATGTAATGGCTTATTCGAAACTTGGCCGTACAAGCTCGCAACGCAAGGCTCTTTTGCGTGATCTTGCAACTGACCTTATTATCAACGAGCGCATTCAAACAACTGAACAAAAAGCGAAAGAACTTCGCCCAGTCGTTGAAAAATTAATCACTCTTGGAAAACGTGGCGATCTTCATGCCCGTCGTCAAGTAGCTTCATTCGTTCGCAAAGAGAGCGCTGGAGAGAAAAACGCAATCCAAAAATTGTTCGAAGACGTGGCACCACGCTACGCTGAACGTCAAGGTGGATACACACGCATCATGAAAGTCGGCCCACGCCGCGGTGACGGTGCGGAAGTCGTAATCATCGAACTCGTCTAATTCATTAGGCAGTCAACAGGGCATGCGGTCACGTATTGCCCTGTTTCCACATCGGAAAGGAGTCGACAGATGGAATCTCAAATTATGGTACGCGATGTCGTGTTTCGTTACCCGGGACAAACCGAGCCAGCCTTAGACGGGTTGTCACTCGATGTATACAAAGGGGAATGGCTCGCCATCGTTGGCCATAATGGTTCCGGCAAGTCGACTTTGACGAAGTTGTGGAACGGGCTTTTGCTTCCTCAGGAAGGAGAGGTCCGGGTTGAGACGCTCGATCCGACGGACGCCACAGACGTGTGGGACGTTCGTAAACGGATCGGTGTCGTCTTCCAAAATCCCGACAATCAGTTTGTCGGGGCGACCGTGCGCGATGATGTGGCGTTCTCTCTCGAAAACATGGGACTTCCACGTCAAGAAATGGTTCGTCGAATTGATGACAGTCTAGCGCGCGTTGGATTATCGGAACTAGCGGACCGTGAACCGCATCAGTTATCCGGTGGACAAAAGCAGCGTGTTGCGATTGCTTCGGCTCTCGCAATGCGCCCGCATGTCCTCGTGCTCGATGAAGCTACCTCGATGCTCGACCCGATTGGGCGTAAAGAGGTGTTACAAACGGTACAACAGCTCGTCTCAGAAGGGATGACCGTTGTCGCCATTACACACGAGCTCGACGAAGTGTTGTTTGCCGACCGTATCATTGCCCTGTCTAAAGGGAAAATTGCAATGACCGGTACACCAGAAGACGTGTTTAGAAATCCGGAAGCGTTACGTGCCATCCAATTGGATGTGCCGTTTATCGTACGGATGCAACTCGAACTGAAGGAACGGGGCATACCACTCGATCGTCTGATGCTACAACATTCGGAGTTGGTGAACCATCTATGCCGATTAGCATTGAAGAAGTGACATACCTTTATCAATTGAATACTCCGTTTGAACGAACCGCGCTGCGCGATGTGAATGTATTTATTCCGTCGGGGGCGCTTGTTGCGTTTCTTGGCCATACCGGCTCTGGGAAATCGACACTCGTTCAGCACATGAACGGCTTACTGCGACCGACAAAAGGTCGTGTCGTCGTGGATGACATTACAGTACGTGCGATTACGAAGCGTCGCGATAAAAAGCAAAGTTTGCTTCCGCTTCGGCGCCGCGTTGGGCTCGTCTTTCAGTATCCCGAGCATCAACTGTTTGAAGAGACGGTCGAACGCGACGTGATGTTTGGTCCCCGCAACTTCGGTGCGACGGAGGCCGAGTCGAAAGAACGGGCCCATGCGGCCCTGCGCCTTGTCGGTCTCGATGAAACGTTATGGGACCGTTCCCCGTTCGATTTGTCGGGCGGACAGATGCGACGCGTCGCGATTGCGGGCGTGCTCGCGAGTCGTCCGGACGTCTTAGTCGTCGATGAACCGACGGCAGGACTCGACCCGCTCGGCCGTCAAGACATGCTGGCACTGTTTAAACGTTTAAAAGAAGAACTCGACTTGACGCTCATCCTCGTCTCGCATGACATGGATGACGTGTTGACGTATGCGGAACGTGTCGTCGTCATGGAACAAGGACAAGTCGCTTTCGACGGTGACCCGTTCGAACTGTTCAAGGACGAGTCACTCGTTCGCTCGTTGCAACTCGACATCCCGAACGTGCTTCGGCTCGCGCTTGAACTCGCACCGGCGTTCGGGGTCGAGCCTCCATCCCTTCGGACGGAAGTCGAACTGGCGGACTGGATTGCGGCCGAGTTGAGAAAGGGGGGAGCCATATGATCATCGGGCAATACATTCCCGGTCATTCATGGCTGCACACACTTGACGCTCGGGCCAAAACGCTGTTCATCCTCGGGTTTATTCCAGTCGTCTTCTTGGCCGACAATTTGTGGACGAACGTGTTTTTACTCGCGTTCACGTTATTTGCGGTCAAATTGTCTCAGTTGTCATGGCGCTATTTGTGGAACGGGTTGAAAATGATTTTATTTTTGATCGTGTTCACACTCCTGTTGCAACTGTTCTTCAATCGGGAAGGGACGTTGCTCGTTTCACTCGGTCCGTTCTCGATTTATTCGGAAGGGGTGAGAATGGGCTTGATCGTCTCGCTCCGTTTTTTCTATCTCGTCATGTTGACGACGCTCGTCACCTTGACGACGACGCCGATGGAACTGACCGATTCGATTGAAGCCGGTCTTCGTCCCCTCGAACGCATACGAGTGCCGGCACACGAGATCGCCCTGATGCTGTCCATCTCGCTTCGTTTCTTGCCGACGCTAGCCGACGAGACGGATCGCATCATGAAGGCGCAACAGGCGCGAGGCGTCGATTTAAAGAGTGGTCCGATTAAAGATCGGCTAAAAGCGGTCGTCCCGCTCATGATCCCATTGTTCGTGTCCGCGTTTAAGCGGGCTGAGGACCTTGCCACGGCGATGGAAGCCCGCGGGTACCGTGGGGGTGAAGGGCGGACGAGGTGGCGTGAGATGACGTGGGAACGGCGCGACACAGGATTGTTGATCGTTTTCGTCTGCTTGACACTCATATTGATTGGATTGCGAGGGATAGGATGAGACGGGTTAAATTGACGATTGCTTATGATGGGACGAATTATGCGGGCTATCAAGTCCAGCCGAACGGCAATACGGTTCAGGCCGAAGTCGAGACGGTTCTTGCGAGGATGCATGGTCAGGCGGTGAAAGTCGTCGCTTCTGGGCGGACAGACGCCCGTGTTCACGCTAAAGGTCAGGTCATCCACTTCGATACGCATTTATCAATGCCGGCAGATCGCTTCGTCAAAGCGTTGAACGCGATGTTGCCAGATGATATCCTTGTTTGTTCGGCCGAAGAAGTAGATGTTTCTTTCCATGCCCGCTATGGTGCGAAACGGAAAGAGTATCGTTACTTCATTCGCACTGACGTCGATCCGTTCCGCCGCCACCATGTCGTGACGGTGACGTATGCGCTTGACCGGGAACGGATGCGTCAAGCGCTCCGGTCACTCGTCGGAACACATGATTTCACTTCGTTTTCGGTGACGAAGTCAGAAGTGGTGGACCGTGTCCGCACGATTTATGAAGCGGAACTTGTTGAGGCGGGAGACGAAATGTACTTTCGCTTCGTCGGATCCGGCTTTCTGTATAACCAAGTCCGGATTATGGTCGGTACGTTAATGGAGGTTGGCAGAGGGAAGTATGAACCGGCCGATGTGAGTCGAATGCTCGCGGCGAAAGACCGCCGCAGTGCTGGGATTACGGCTCCACCGCACGGTCTATATTTATGGAATGTGAATTATAAAAAAGTAGATTGACATTCCCCTTGTAAAAACGTATCATATTCATTGGCATTTCATTTTCACATTGAGAGATGAACCACAATCTTAGCCCCGTAAACTAGGATTATGATAAAGCATCAAACAAGCATTAAAAAAATCAAATGAACAGACATTTTAGGAGGTATTCCACATGCGCACGACATTCATGGCTAAAGCATCTGAAGTAGAACGCAAATGGCACCTTATCGATGCAGAAGGCAAAACACTCGGTCGTATGACTAGTGAAGTAGCATCACTTCTTCGCGGTAAGCACAAGCCAACTTTCACACCACACGTTGATTGCGGAGACCACGTCATCATCATCAACGCTGAGAAAGTCAAATTGACTGGTAACAAACTGAACGACAAGATGTACTACCGTCATTCAGGTCATCCAGGCGGCTTGAAATCACAAACTGCAAAAGAGCTTCTTGCAAAACGCCCAGAGCGTATGCTTGAACTCGCGATCAAAGGGATGCTTCCAAAAGGATCACTCGGTCGTCAACAATTCACTAAACTCCACGTTTACGCTGGAGCTGAGCACAACCACGAAGCACAAAAACCAGAAGTTTACGAACTTCGCGGTTAATCGGGACACAAGGAGGAACTAAACGATGGCAGATGTACGTTACTACGGAACTGGCCGCCGCAAGCACTCGGTGGCTCGTGTTCACCTCGTTGCAGGTGACGGCAAAGTTGTTGTAAATGGCCGTGATATTTCAGAATACTTCGGTCATGAGACTTTGATCATGATGGCAAAATCACCACTCGTATTGACTGAAACAGAAGGTAAATACGATATCATCGTTAACGTTAACGGTGGTGGATTCACTGGACAAGCTGGAGCGATTCGCCACGGCGTATCACGTGCGCTTCTTCAAGCGGACCCAGAATTCCGTCCAAGCCTCAAAGAAAAAGGCTTCTTGACTCGTGACGCACGTATGAAAGAGCGTAAAAAATACGGTCTTAAAGCAGCACGTCGCGCACCACAGTTCTCGAAGCGTTAATCAATTTGTTGCTACACCAACGTGTGCAGAGAGTTTTTGGTTCAAGTTGGTGCAACTATGCGATTTAATGATTAAAGAGAATTTAAGAGGTTTAAAGCATCAGCATCTTGCTGGTGCTTTTTTTCTGGCATTAATTCTAAATAGTAGTTCTGTGTAGTTTGAATATTGTTATGACCTAGACGTTGAGAAACGTATGCAATATCTATATCCTGTGAGAATAAGAAGGATGCATGGGTATCTCTCAAGCCATGGAAAGTTGTTTTTTGGATTTCAAGACTATCTAATAGATCAGCGAGTCTTTCGGATTGTTTGAAACCTCCGAAACTAAATATATAGCCAGTGTCCTTGACGGGTATCTTAGCAATTAACTCATAGACGTCTTTGTTAATAGATACGTCACGTTTTGCGCTTAGTGTTTTTAATGATGTGTCGTCGGAGGTAGGACTAATTGAATGTCTTACTTTTATTCCATACATATATAAACTGTCAGGTCGTAATGCTAATAATTCTCCTCTTCTCATTCCTGTTTCGAGTGCCAGTAGCACTAATAAGTTAAATTCATCTTGAGGATGCGTTAGAAGGTGTTTACGGAGCTTTCTAAGATTTGTGATACTCAGGGCTTTGTTTCGCTTAGGAAGCACTTCACCGCGTGTTTTAAGCAGCTTAGAGAAATCATTAGCTATATACCCTCTCGCATATGCATCATGTAGAGATGTTTTAATCTTTGCAAGTAAGCCATGAGTTGTTTTGCGTGAGTGAGTCTTAGCGTACTCATCAATTTTTTGCTGAACAACGATATCGTTTAAATCTTTTAACCGAATGTCTTTAAATAGATTTTTTATGATTTTGGACGCCTGAAGGTAGTTTTGGAATGTTGTTTCCTTAACATCCTTTGCTTT
This sequence comes from Exiguobacterium sp. SH5S13, assembly GCF_004337085.1. NCBI lineage: Bacteria > Bacillati > Bacillota > Bacilli > Caryophanales > Exiguobacterium > Exiguobacterium sp. SH5S13. Next base: position 52,434 of record NZ_SJUS01000019.1, read on the forward strand.
GACTAGATACATCCACGTTTCAAAAAAATCAGCGAATGAAGTCATTCGATGAACTAGCTCTTTTCCACCTCCTTTTGCTACCTCCATTTCCAAACTCCAAAGCTCTGCCTCTTTTTTTGTTTGAAATGTTTTAGAGATTTTTTGGTGCTTGCCATTTTTATAAAGCGAGACTTGAGCTCTATAAGCTTTACCTCGCTTGATGATACTAGCCATACTATCAATTCCTTTCAAAAAAATGATTGATAGATGCTAGTTGAATACAACTGAATTGTATTCCGAAACTAGTACATTATCAATCAAGTGAATGTTAAATAGAATGCTGTGTAATGAATTGAGTTAAAGCTTCGACTGTATAGCGCTCTTGGCGACCAATCATGAATCTTTTTAAAGCGTCTTGAGAACGAACATATTTATCAAATGATTTTGGATCGACGCCTAAGAATGATGCGGCTTGCTCTCTAGTTAAAAGATAGGGATACTCCATTTGTATTAATTTGTTATGCATAGTACTATATCCATCCTTTCTTAGAGTTTTTGATCTCGGTGTTTTAACAACTCAATCCGTAAATCTTTCATTCGATGTGCAAATAATTCGAACTCGATTTTGCATTTTTTATAGCAAACTTCTTCAGTCGGTGTGTAATTAGTTATCAACCCAAGTTTGCCATAAATATTAACTTGAATTACTTCTACGTGTTTCTCGAGTTCCGCTAGATCGTGCATTATAGCTTCAATTTTCATATCAGTTATTCTCCTCCCAGGGTTTACCCTCAGACAAGTACAATTTTTTGTACTTACTCACCCAAGAAATGTGATCGTCGTTTGGTTCGAAAACTTCATAGTACTGCTCGTAGAAGTACTTCATTAAATCTTGTGCTGTATCATCTCCCCAAATTTGTTGCACTTTCCAGAGCGTTGGTAAAAGACCAGATCCTTTAATTAAGTGGTCTATAGTTTGCTCTAATAAGTTATTCCGAGGAGATGGCGATTCAAATTTGAAGTTTTTATTGTCCAATAGTTCTAACATCAATCTAGTTATTTTATGGGGTCTATTTGAGTTCACATAAAATAGCATATAGCGATCAACTAAAGAACTAAGAATTATATTCTTAAGTTGTTCATCCGTATTACATTCCTTTATTGCTTCAGTCAACTGGTGAGCATAGTCTCCAGAGAACTCCGCTTCGACACGTGTCCAGTCATCAACTTCCTTAGCAATATGTCGAAGATACTTCATGATAATTGTTCTGCTTTTTTGTTATAAATACGTAAGTGAACCTTAGTGTTTCGACTTCTGGCTCCGATATACAATGTCTCTGCTTCAAAGTCTTTAGAGACATCAGAGATTTGTGAATTATTCTTTCTGTATGGTTTTTCCTTATTATCGTCAATGACTTTTTGTAAGTAGCTTTTTTTAGTACTTTCCATAGCGCAACTCCGTCCTTCCGTCTTCGATTGAGCGTTTTAACTTAGCAATGTCGATATTCTCGTTTATGAAATCACAGCATATGTCAATTCGAGAAAGCCTAGAGGTATAATGCTCGGAATCAATTAATTTCAAAAAACTGTGCAAATGAATTGATTCGTTGAATTCTATTTCATAAAGTTTTCTGTACTCATGCCATGCATATGCGCTGAATTTAACAATGACACCCATTTTAGAAAAGACTTCATGATAAGCTATGCAAAAATAAAATGGAGCATTAGCAAATGAATAACCTAGTGAGTATCCCTCTGGCAGCTTGATATCGGATTCTCCAAAATGGTCGAATAATGACAGCATTTTAGATTGATTTAAAAATGAATTGATAATATTATCTGCAACTCGATCACGCCATTCATCAAAATCGAATATATCCGTTGATTGTAGTATTAGCGTGAATTGATCAATATCTGGTTTAATCAAGTATTGTTCACTCCTTTTATTTGAAAAACTTTAGAGAGAGTTTTTCAAGTTTAAAAGCTGTCTAGAATAGGGTTTAACGTGGTTTTTATTCTCTATAGGAACTGGGATGATTATCTTCACCCCAGCTCTCCTAAAGGAGAGAAGCACGGAGTGGAACCTTGCCCCGCCTAATCAAGGCGGGTCCCCTTCCACTCCACGTGCCGCCATCCCTTAAGGAAAAGCTAAGGATTCCTATTCAAAAAACTGCAAAAGGGAACAATTAATAACCGTGGCTTATCTATGCTAGCCATATTTGGAAAACTATATACACCTTGCCCGGGAGCAAATTGAACAGGTGGTATATTTACACCTGAGGAGAATAACGTCCGATACGTCTGCTCGTCACTTTCTCCTAAAGCAATCTTTAAAACAAGCTGTTCTCTAATTGCTGTTGGTACAGTTTGCGCATTCATCTGTTGAGTTGCAACCCATAAAATGCAACCTAATTGGCGACCCATAAATGCAATGTCAGATAGGATGCTATCGATTTCATCACGTTCATGTTTCGTTAAAGTTTTCCACGATTCGCGCAGTGCGCCGAACTCATCAATGAGTAATATTAAAGCAGGTAAACCAGCTTCTTTGTAGGTTGTATTACTATTAGATACAAAATAATCTTCCAACTCATTTTGTCTATTTCTCATCTGTTCATAAAATCTTTTAATCAATTCAAGTGCGTTTGTTTTATCAGCGGTCTGTTTGCTACCAAGATAACGTTTGGCCATCTGATAAACATCTGTTCTTTTAGGATCAATAACAAATAAATCATGATTGACCTTTTTCGATAATATTTGCTCTACTAGTGTTTGAATGAAAAAAGATTTTCCACTACCGGTTTGTCCCACCAGACCCATGTGATGAAGTGGGACAGTTGTCCGCTCATCTAGGCGTATTGAATAATCATTTGAGGTTTTATTTGACCAGTCAATTAATTCCTTGACTGATTTGATCTCGACTTGATTATTTGATTCAACAGCATAAAATTCGTAGACGTACCAATTGCGATCTTTAGATAAGTACTGACGTTCGCTTACAAAATTACTTAAAGCTGAGTCAATTCTCATTTTTTCAAGTTTACTGTCAAATTCAATTGAATTTTGTATGAAAATTTTCCCGGATTTTCTATTTTGGTTATCATCGAAAGTGATTTTTATCTTTGGTAAAAGTACTAAGTGATGATTGAACTCATGTTCGTCTTCAAAGCGAGCATCTTTAATTTGCCTTCTTAATCGTTTTATTGTCGAATAGTGACTAAGAGCAAAGGGGATACCATACCAAAGTTTGTTTCGGTATGACCAACCAACAAATAAGCTTACAGCTATTAAACTGCTGAGAACCAAGAAAATGTTTGGTTCAACATTTGGCAATTTAATAAATGTTATCATTTTAACGAGTAATGGATAATACTGATAAAACAACAACCATAAAAATAGAAAAAATGCCATGAGTGAGAAGGAAATAATACCTCGTTGCATTCTATAAGTTTTCTTCATGTTAGCAAGACTCCTGTTCGATTTATTCATCCCATAATAGAGCTGACGCAACCATTAATTTGTATTTTAAATAAGAGGAGCTGGCTGCTCCTCTTGACTTATTTTGATATGATTTCCACATCTTCAGCTCTAACGCTCAATTCAGATTGGAACGAACCATATACACTAGCTGTTGGATTTATAAATATAATTCTGCTAAATTTCTTGTACTCTTTTGGTGGTTTTGGGACTTTTACATTGATTTGTTCACCAGCGTTTAAATCAGGTTCTACATCTTTACCGCCATAATCCGTATTGTCCGAAGCGATTACACATTTAAATGTTGTGCCCAATTGCTTGATGACTTTTCCATCATCGTATTCATTCCAAGGCTCATGAGCCATAACTCGCACATCTTTGTCTTTGAAAAAGGCTTCACAGTCAAACTTGTTAAAACTTCGTAATTTTTTCATGGTTATTACCTAACCTCTCTGTAAAATTTTTTTGAAGGAAAACGCTTAACGTGCTTTCCTTGAATTGATATTAACATGTGAGAACTTAAAAAAATGCTTATTTATAAGGATTAAAAGGGTTTTTAATGGTATTTAAAATTCACTATTCTCTGTAAAAATTTTTGCCGATATAATTGGAGGCGTAGGAGTGGCATGATGAAAACACAGAATAAAGTAAAAATTTATGAGATTCTAGATATGTTTAATGAAGAAGTTGGTTACAAAGGACTGAATAATGCGGGGAAAACAACAAATGAGCGTGATGATGTGATTACTCGACAAACTTTTAACAATTGGTTGAAAGAATATAATAATTCCCATGAAAGAAAAATAAAAAGTCGAGCAATAGATCAGTACGTTAACGAATGGCATAAAAGTGATATTGAAAAACTAATCAAAGATAAAAAGGTCCAAAAGAAATTGAGAGATTCATATTTGAGAAATACAGTACCACTATTCGAAGATTGGGAAAGTATAGGATTAGCTTTTGAACAAAGGGTTTCGAAAAAGTATATGGCACATCGAGTTGAGTTAAAAAGTAAAGATCATAGGGAATCCCTTGCGCTTGCAATTCAAGAAATTATAAATCAATTGGTAAATGAGGTCATAAATCAACATTTTAGTTTGATTTATAGAGATGAGTTTTTAGAAGTTAATAAATTTGTAGATAAAATAAAAATCACTGAAGAATTTATTGATATGAATAGAATTAAAGAAGAAGCGTTTAGAATAATTGATAATGTATATGGTATTCCGGAGTATGATTATAATGGTAATATCGTTCATGTTCATCACTCTGCTAATAGAAAAGAATCTAATTATTTTCTTAAATAGTATTAAAGCTTTCTTTGTAACTATTGAAATAGAGAGTTTTGATAACAGATTTAAAATTTAATCAGCATATTGAAGATAATAAAGTTAAAATAATATTGAAGCTAACAATTATAAAATAGTAATTAGTTTTAAATGAGGAGATAAATCAATATGGGAACTTTCGCAGAGTCACGCTTGAAGTTTAGAAATGAAAATATGCAAAAGCAAATGTTAGAGCGTTCATTAGTTACTGTAGATGGAAAGTTTGTAAGTGATATCGGTATAAAAGACACTAAAGGAAATCCAAACGAGGAATTTTATAAATGGGAACTTATTTATGGTTTGATTGATTCAGGTTTTTATAGACGTGATTTAATAGGGACAGAAATTTATTTTCCTAAAGGGAATAAAAACTCTAATCCTATAAAGATTGATGCAGTTATTTTTGAAGATAATGATTGGCTTACACTCTATAGGGACTATCGTGATAATAAAAATCAAGACTCATTAAATCAGCTTCGAAAAAAAGCTATTGTGATGATTGAGTTTAAAAGGGAAAACGATAAGTCAATAGATCAAATTTTCAACTCTCAAATAAAAGCAACAATTAAAGAGTCTGACGCTTCTTTTGTTTTAGGTATTTACTACAATGAAGGAAGATTGTATCTTTTTAAAAAAGATAGTGCAGGACTGATAACGAGGTATGATAATAGCAAGAATTTTTTAAGAAGCCAAAGAGTTCTTGAACAATATCAATTAGAACTTACAGATCCTTACTATATGATTCCGAGTTTTTTAGAACTTGATAAAAAGATAAATGGTGTAGATGTTGAAAAGAAAAACCTGAAGATCGAAGACTTGGACATAGTAGATAGAATTTCAGATGTGAATCTCAGAAAATCTTTAAACAGTATTTTGCGGCAGCTTACAGAAGATAGTTTGTTTAATGAAGAAGGGTACATGCTTTTAATTCAATTACTTGCTGTGAAGATCTATGATGAACATGAATCTGAGAAGTATGGTCAAGTATTAAATTTTCATATTTTGCCAGAAGAAGAAATGGCGAACGGTAATGTTTCGGCTCCACCTGTGCAGGAATTTATAAACCGTCTTAAAGTTATTTTTTCTAATGCAAAAAGACAATATAAAAACATTTTAGAAGAAGAAAAAATTATTTGGACGAATACACGCCATGTCCGTGTTGCTCAAACTATCGTGAAAGAATTCCAGCGCTATGCATTTACTAAGTCCGAGCGTGGGGATTTATATCAATTAGTTTTTTATAATTTTGCAACTCGATTTAAAAAAGAAGAGAATGCGCAATTTCTAACCCCTATCCCAATAATCAATTTCTTAGTTAATATTATGAATCCAAAACGTAGTGAAACTATTTGCGACCCTTGTTGTGGTATTGCGGATTTTCTTTCTGTTAGTTACGCAAACTCTAATTTACGATTGAACGACAATAATTTATATGGTTTAGATAATGATTACAATATGACCGTCTTAGCTCAGTTAAATATGCTTTTAAACGGAGATGGGAATGCTAACATCTTCTATGTTGAGGATAAAGGTTCTATAGATCATAAACTCACAGAAAGCGGAAATGTGATTGCACTAGATGCGAACTACAATCACAGTGGTCAATGGGATGTTAGACCTGATGGTATTAAATTAATGAAATATGATGTCATACTAACAAATCCTCCTTTTGGAAAAGGGAGAAATTTAGACCTGAAAAAAAGTGACGATTTAAGGGTGGCAAAATTTTACGAAACATATGATAGATACATTGCTACAAATCCGAAGGATGGGTTAGATCTAGGTGTTGTCTTTCTAGAAAATGCGGTTCGATCGGTGAAAGATGGAGGGCGTTTTGGGATTGTATTAAGTAATAGTATAGCCTCTAACAAGAGTTTTGAATTTGTGAGGAAATGGCTATTAGAGCAAATAAGAGTTGTTGCACTTATAGATTTGCCATCTAATATATTTGCTGAAACCGGCGTGAACACAACAATTATCATTGGATATAAACCTACAAACAGAGGAAGAAATACAATCAAAAACCTTATTGAAGACGATTACTCAGTATTCGTGAGAGAAGTTCAAAACGTTGGTTATATAAAGCGAACAGCGAGTAGAAATGTGATATTTGAAAATGATTATAAATTAAATCCTGAAACATTCGAAACTGTAATTGATAGCGAAACAGGGGAAAATATGCTGAATGAAGACTTTTCGGAAATTATCCAAGAATTTCGTGAATGGTGTATGTTGCAGGAAGATGAACTCAGAGACTGTTTTTTAGATTGAGGTGTAAATGATGGCTGACATATTGGTTCCCACAGAGATTAAAATGAGTGATGTATTTTCTAAACAATATAGTCTCTCACCAATAAATTATAAACAAGTTGATGTTAAAGCCACCAACAAAATAAAAGTTAAGAGATTATTGGATCCAAAAATTCCTTTTATACGTGGAACTGAGCCTGGATCATCTGCTTACCTTAAAGACTTGGAATCAGGAGTTAAGTTTGTGCGGAATAGTTGTGTTGATAAATCTAATAACATCGTGCAACTTCAAAAAACTGTCTTTCTAAATGAAACAGTGATTTCTTACAATAATGAACAATTGCTTAAGGATGGCGATATAGTAATTTCTACAGATGCAAACATTGGAGACAGTGCGCTTTTTCATACTGAAGATGAATTTGAATATTTACTTTCATCTGGAATGGTAAAGTTAAATATAAAACAAGAAGTTAACAAGTACTATTTGTTAGCTATGTTAAAGGATAGCTATTTTAACTCGCAGTTAGAGTCAATGACTCCCAAAGGATCTACTATAAGACATTCCGGTTCCAGACTATTAGAGTGTGCAATAACCCTGCCGAATGAGGATAAGTCTTGGGTTATACAGATTGTAGAAAATTTAATGAAAAACATACTTTTCTCAGAGAAACATGCTCAAAAATTACAGGCACATATTTTCAGCATTTTTGATGAAGAATTAAATTGCTTATTAGTTGAAGGTGAATCGACAAGATTTTCTGATTTATTTTCAGCAAAACGTATAGACGCTGGATTTTATTCTAGAGAAGTCCGGGATTTTTTTAACAAGATTGAAAAATATCCTTCTGGAAATAAAACTCTGACAGAATTGGGTTATAAAACAAAGCGTGGACCATCATTGCAAAAAAGAGACTTAGGGCGTTCGATAAAAACAGAAATATTTAATCCTTCGTATTCTCTACTAATTTATCCTAGTGACATCTCTGATTATGGGATTATTGATAAAACAATCTTTCTAGGGGCGGCAGGTAAGGTTTGGTTTCTAGAAAAGAATGATATTTTATTTTCAGCAGAAGGTAATGTAGGTAAAACATTCGCTATTTGTGATAATACACTGCGATTTACTACTAATATCCATGGAATTATTATTACGCCAATTGATAGAAATGCTATTGATATGAAAAACACGATTTTTGTATGCACTTTCTTAAATTACATGAAAAAGAAAGGCATAATGGATAAACTTTCTGTAGGCGGACAAGGTGGAAGTTTCGCCGTCCAGTATTGGGATATTCTTAAATTTCCTAATTTAAAGGAAGAAGCTAAACAAAAGTTAAAGAAACTATATTTTAGTGATCACCAAATTGATCCGTTTTTGTTTGATGAAGAAGCAGTCAATGAATTAGGTGTCTACGAAGTCAATAAGTTGCGAACACTATGCAGTTCTCTATTGAAAATGATAATTGATGATATAAAGTCCGATAAATTAAAAGACAAAGATTATTATTTAAGTCAGCTCCAACAATTTGTATAAATAGATCTTGCTTTTATTTAATGAAAATTTGTATTCAACTAGCACGTATCACTTGGTGCAAACTGGTTCAATAAGTATCATTACAGATACCTTTTTATTTATTTGTGTCCATTAAAGAATAATTAAAAACTTGATGGATAAGGACTGCATTGGAAATAGTGTCCTTATAACTTCTAAACATATTTCTCGAAGCGTTAATCTTCGAAAAGTTTGGTCTAAACTCTTCGCCCTTTATGGGCGGAGAGTTTTTTTGTTGCTCGAGAAATAGTTAGTTTTCGTTCCCTCAAGAAAACGCTTTTTTTGATATACTGTTATCGAGACAGAAATTAGGGGGAATGACATGCTTACAGTAGAACAAGTTCGTGAAGAATTAGCAGTATTGGTCGATCCGACGATCAACCGTACGCTTGGAGATACAGCTGGCGTGAAAGACGTCCGAATTAAAGAAGACTATGTCAGCGTGAAAGTGGCGCTCGGTCAGACCGGGAGCGGGGAACAGCTTCAGCTGCAACAAGAGATCGTCACATTGTTGAAAGGAAAAGGCTTTAAGACGGTCGGCCTTCGTTTCGAAGCGCTAAATGACGAAAGTTTAAAAGAAGCGACAAAACCGGCTATCCTTCGTGAAAACTCAGGAACGACGTTCATAGCAATCGCTTCAGGAAAAGGCGGCGTCGGGAAGTCGACGGTGTCGGTCAACTTGGCGGTCGCGTTAGCACGTGCCGGTAAAAGGGTCGGCTTGATCGATGCAGATATTTACGGGTTCAGTGTCCCGGACATGCTCGGGATTGAAGAACGTCCCGTCGTCCGAGGTGAAAAGATCATCCCGGTCGAGCGGTTCGGGGTAAAAGTCATCTCGATGGGCTTCTTCGTCGAAGACAATGCGCCGGTCATCTGGCGCGGACCGATGCTCGGGAAGATGCTCAACAACTTCTTCAATGATGTGGAGTGGGGCGACCTCGACTACTTGTTGCTCGATTTACCGCCAGGGACAGGTGACGTCGCGCTTGATATCCACTCGATGCTCCCGTCATGCCAGGAGTTGATTGTAACGACACCTCACGCGACCGCTGCGTTCGTCGCGGCTCGAGCGGGTGCGATGGCAATCAAGACGAACCATAAAGTACTCGGAATCATTGAGAATATGGCGTACTTCGAGAGCAAGGTAACGGGCGAGAAAGAATACGTCTTCGGTTACGGCGGCGGCGAAAAATTATCAGAAGCGCTCAAGAGTAAACTGCTCGCGCAAATCCCGCTCGGTCAGCCGTATGACAATGAAGACGACTTTGCGCCTTCGGTCTACCGGGACGGGCATCCGTTTGAGAAAACATATGATGAATTGGCGCAATCGGTCATTCAACAAATAGAAGGGTGAATGGTTAGCAGATGAAAGTACAAGGTTTTTTACGTTTGTTTTGGACGACACTCGTTTTCGGGACGCTATTTGGGTTCCTGATGAATTTACTCGCCAATCCGGGTTATTTGGTCAGTCAGTCGTGGGAAGCGATTGTGACGGCACTCAGTTACTCGAGTACGTGGACGGGAATCAGTATGATGGGTTTTTTTGCCTACTTGATCGTCCACCGTGTCGGCTTGGATTTATTCCGCGGAGCGAAACTGTGGAATCGAGTTCAAGTGGTCTTGATCATATTCGCGTTATTTGACGCGGTCTATCTGCGCATGCTCGCATTTGGCAATGATCACATGTGGCGTTATATCGGAGAGATGCTCGTCCTAGTCGTCGTGTCGTGGATTGTAGCGACGAGCAAGGCGAGACAGACGAACGCGAGTGCATTTATCCCGACGCTCTTCTTGATGATCGTCATTACGTTGATCGAGTGGATTCCGGCACTGCAAGCGACAGATGAGATCGCTCTTCTATGGCCGGCACTTGCGACGCTCGTGTTCGCCAACGCTTATCAAGTGTTGATGCTTCATCGCTTCCAAGCGCCAGCGCACGGTGAAGCAGTATCAAAATCGAATAGTGGTCCTAAAGAGTCATTAAAGGCGAAGAAACGCGTCTCGTCTAAATCGTCGTAATGTTCTCTTGCCAGTGATGAGCTCAGGTGATTTCGCCTGAGCTTTTCCATTGGTTAAGAAGGGAGTCCACGGTCAATTTAAGCGTATCGAAATAAATTTTGAAGCAATCAAAGTTTTTTTAGAAAAACAGTTGACGAATAGTATAGGCACTGATATATTAATAAACGTCGCTGCTGTTCAAATTTGAGCAACAGAAAAAAGTGAAAAAAATAATAAAAAACGGTTGACTTTAAAAAGTGAACTCGCTATTATTAAAAAGTCGCTAACACGACAACATTTGGTCTTTGAAAACTGAACGATGAGGCAAAAAAAGTTTTACAAGTTTTGATTGAAGCGCAAGCTTCGTCATTTTCAAGAGCTATATCAAATTCTTTGGAGAGTTTGATCCTGGCTCAGGACGAACGCTGGCGGCGTGCCTAATACATGCAAGTCGAGCGCAGGAAATCGACGGAACCCTTCGGGGGGAAGTCGACGGAATGA